>NC_015164.1:2920000-3082500 GCF_000190575.1 Phocaeicola salanitronis DSM 18170
TCGATTCTATCGACAACGCTCCTGAAGAAAAGGAAAGAGGTATTACAATCAACACTGCTCACGTTGAATATCAGACTGCAAACCGTCACTATGCACACGTTGACTGTCCGGGACACGCCGACTATGTGAAGAACATGGTAACTGGTGCCGCTCAGATGGATGGTGCAATCATCGTGGTTGCTGCAACTGATGGTCCGATGCCTCAGACTCGTGAACATATCTTGTTGGCTCGTCAGGTAAACGTTCCGCGTTTGGTTGTATTCTTGAACAAATGCGATATGGTTGACGATGAAGAAATGTTGGAACTGGTAGAAATGGAAATGCGCGAACTGCTGTCATTCTATGACTACGATGGTGACAACACTCCGATTATCCGTGGTTCTGCATTGGGTGCTTTGAATGGCGTTCCTCAATGGGAAGAAAAGGTAATGGAATTGATGGATGCTGTAGACAGCTGGATTCCTCTGCCTCCGCGTGATGTAGATAAACCGTTCTTGATGCCGGTTGAAGACGTGTTCTCAATCACTGGTCGTGGTACTGTTGCTACAGGCCGTATCGAAGCAGGTCGTGTAAAAGTTGGCGACGAAGTTGAAATCTTGGGTCTGGGCGAAGACAAGAAATCAGTTGTAACTGGTGTTGAAATGTTCCGCAAGATCTTGGATGAAGGCGAAGCTGGTGATAACGTAGGTTTGTTGCTCCGTGGTATCGACAAGAACGAAATCAAACGTGGTATGATTTTGTGTCACCCGGGTCAGGTTAAGGCTCACTCTAAGTTCAAAGCTGAGGTTTATATCCTGAAGAAAGAAGAAGGTGGCCGTCACACTCCGTTCCACAACCACTATCGTCCTCAGTTCTATCTGCGTACTATGGACTGTACAGGTGAAATCTCTTTGCCAGAAGGAACAGACATGGTAATGCCGGGTGATAACGTAACTATCACTGTAGAATTGATTTATCCGGTTGCATTGAACGTAGGTTTGCGTTTCGCTATCCGCGAAGGTGGACGTACAGTAGGTGCTGGTCAGATTACTGAAATTCTTGAC
Source organism: Phocaeicola salanitronis DSM 18170 (assembly GCF_000190575.1). Classification (NCBI taxonomy): domain Bacteria; kingdom Pseudomonadati; phylum Bacteroidota; class Bacteroidia; order Bacteroidales; family Bacteroidaceae; genus Phocaeicola; species Phocaeicola salanitronis. The sequence goes on from NC_015164.1 coordinate 2,921,044, forward strand.
TAATTAGAGAATTAACTCATTATTATATAGTTCCCGGACTTGTCTTCGGGAACTATTTTTACGGGAATAGCTCAGTTGGTAGAGCATCGGTCTCCAAAACCGAGTGTCGGGAGTTCGAGTCTCTCTTCCCGTGCTAAATTGATAAGAATATGTTTAAAAAGATAACGAATTATTGTAAAGAATCTTACGACGAACTAGTCCATAAAGTATCTTGGCCTACTCGTAAAGAACTTTCTAGTAGTGCAGTAGTTGTTTTATATGCTTCCCTGCTTATTGCACTCGTTGTTTTTCTTATGGATTCTGCCTTCCAGTTCATCATGGAAGATGTTATCTATCCGCACTCATAAACAGTTAGAAAATGTCTGAGATTGAAAAAAAATGGTACGTGCTTCGTGCTGTGAGTGGTAAGGAAGCCAAGGTGAAGGAGTATATTGAAGCAGAAATGCGGAATACCGAACTTGGCGAATACGTATCTCAGGTATTGATCCCTACCGAGAAGGTATATCAGGTTCGCAATGGTAAAAAGATTGTGAAAGAAAGAAGTTATCTTCCGGGGTATGTCTTGATAGAGGCTGCATTGGTCGGTGAAGTTGCTCACCAGTTGAGGAACATTACTAACGTAATCGGCTTCTTGGGCGGTTTGGATCATCCGGTGCCTTTGAGACAATCAGAGGTTAACCGCATATTGGGTACGGTAGACGAACTGCAAGAAGTAAGTGAGGACATGAATGTGCCTTATGCCGTAGGAGAAACAGTGAAAGTTTCTGTGGGACCGTTTAGCGGATTCAGTGGTGTCATTGAAGAAGTGAGCGCGGAAAAGCGGAAACTGAAAGTGATGGTCAAGATATTCGGACGGAAGACTCCGCTCGAATTAGGCTTTACGGATGTGGAAAAGGAATAAGGGCATTTTGTTACGTGCTGTTGTTCCCTTCGTTAATTACACTTATATTAAAAATTAAAGAAATGGCTAAAGAAGTTGCTGGACTAATCAAATTACAGATTAAAGGAGGCGCTGCAAATCCATCTCCTCCCGTTGGACCTGCCTTAGGTTCTAAGGGTATTAACATTATGGAGTTTTGCAAGCAATTCAACGCCAGAACCCAGGACAAGGCAGGCAAGGTATTGCCTGTAATCATTACCTACTACACAGACAAGTCTTTTGACTTCGTGATTAAGACTCCTCCTGTAGCGATTCAGTTGCTTGAGGCTGCGAAGATTAAGAGTGGTTCTGCTGAGCCTAATCGTAAGAAAGTCGCAGAGTTGACTTGGGATCAGATCCGTACGATTGCTCAGGATAAGTTGGTTGACTTGAACTGTTTTACTGTTGAGGCTGCTATGACAATGGTAGCAGGTACAGCTAGAAGTATGGGTATCGCTGTAAAAGGTGACTTCCCGGGTAATAATTAATTAACTTCAATTCACAATGGGTAAACTGACAAAAAATCAAAAGTTGACTGCAGGTAAAATTGAAGCAGGGAAAGCATACTCACTGAAGGAAGCTGCGGAATTGGTAAAAGAAATCACTTATACCAAGTTTGACGCTTCGTTAGATATCGACGTACGTTTAGGTGTAGATCCTCGTAAAGCTAACCAAATGGTAAGAGGTGTCGTATCTCTGCCTCATGGTACTGGTAAGCAGGTTCGTGTACTTGTTTTGTGTACGCCGGATGCTGAAGCTGCTGCAAAAGAAGCAGGTGCTGACTATGTTGGTCTTGATGAATATATAGATAAGATCAAAGGTGGATGGACTGATGTGGATGTTATCATCACAATGCCGTCTATTATGGGTAAAATTGGTGCTCTGGGTCGTGTGCTCGGTCCTCGTGGCTTGATGCCGAACCCGAAGAGCGGAACTGTGACTATGGATGTAGCTAAAGCTGTTAAGGAAGTTAAGCAAGGTAAGATTGACTTTAAGGTTGACAAGAACGGTATCGTTCATACTTCAATCGGTAAGGTTTCTTTTACTCCTGAACAGATTCGTGAGAACGCGAAGGAATTTATCGCAACTATCATTAAACTGAAGCCGACTACAGCTAAAGGTACTTATATTAAGAGTATTTATCTTTCAAGTACTATGAGTAAGGGTATTAAGATTGACCCGAAATCAGTAGACGAGAATCAATAATAAGGAGGAATCATGAGAAAGGAAGATAAAGGCGTAATTATTAGTCAGTTAGCTGATGCCGTAAAGCAATATGGACATTTCTACCTGGTAGATACAACTGCAATGGATGCAGCCGCTACCAGTGATTTGCGTAGAAAGTGCTTTAAAGCCGGCATTAAGTTGGTGGTTGTGAAGAATTCATTGCTTCACAAGGCTTTGCTAAGCTTGGATGTTGATTATTCACCCTTATTTGATTCTTTGAAGGGTACTACTTCGGTAATGTTTTGCGAAGTAGCCAATGCCCCTGCAAAATTGCTGAAAGAATATAAAGAAGGTGTACCTGCACTGAAAGCTGCTTATGCAGAAGAAGGTTTCTATATCGGTGCGGAACAATTGGAAGCCTTGGCAACTATCAAGAGCAAGAACGAAGTTATCGCAGATATCATTGCTTTGTTGCAATCTCCTGCGAAGAATGTGGTTTCGGCTCTTCAATCTGGTGGCAACACCATTCATGGAGTTCTTCAGACACTTGCAGAACGTCCTGAATAACAACTTTAATATTTTTCAATTAGTAACAAACATTTAAATTTCATACAAAAATGGCAGATTTGAAAGCTTTTGCAGAACAATTAGTTAACTTGACAGTAAAAGAAGTTAATGAACTTGCAACTATCCTTAAAGAAGAATATGGTATTGAACCTGCTGCTGCAGCTGTAGCTGTTGCTGCTGGTCCCGCTGCTGCTGGTGCAGCTGCTGCTGAAGAAAAAACTTCATTCGATGTAGTTTTGAAGAGTGCAGGTGCTGCTAAATTGCAGGTAGTTAAAGCTGTTAAAGAAGCTTGTGGTCTTGGTTTGAAAGAAGCAAAAGACTTGGTTGACGGAGCTCCTAGCACAGTAAAAGAAGGCTTGGCTAAAGACGAAGCTGAATCTTTGAAGAAAACTCTGGAAGAAGCTGGAGCAGAAGTTGAGCTTAAATAATATTAGCCTGTTAAACAGGTAATCCGGTTAAGAGTCCTCTTCCGAGGATTCTTAACCTTTTTGCGTCTACACAGGTTTTTACTCCTGAAATTAACAAATTAACTCCATACAGATGTCTTCAAATACAAATAACCAACGAATTAATTTTGCTTCTATTAAGAATCCGATGAAGTATCCGGATTTTTTGGAAGTGCAGTTGAAGTCATTTCAAGACTTTTTGCAATTGAACACGCCGCCTGAAAAACGTAAGAATGACGGCTTGTATAAGGTATTTGCCGAAAATTTCCCGATTGCAGATACACGTAACAATTTCGTATTAGAGTTTCTTGATTATTACATTGATCCGCCTCATTATACCATTGATGAATGTTTGGAGCGTGGATTGACGTATAGTGTCCCCTTGAAGGCTAAGCTGAAACTTTATTGTACCGATCCTGACCATGAGGATTTTGATACAGTCATCCAAGATGTATTTTTGGGCCCTATTCCGTATATGACCCCCAAAGGCACTTTTGTCATCAATGGAGCTGAACGCGTTGTCGTTTCTCAATTACACCGCTCTCCGGGTGTGTTCTTCGGACAAAGCATTCATGCCAATGGCACCAAGTTATACTCTGCCCGTATCATCCCGTTTAAAGGTTCTTGGATAGAATTTGCTACTGACATTAATAATGTCATGTATGCTTATATCGACCGTAAGAAGAAATTGCCTGTAACCACATTGTTGCGTGCTGTCGGATTCGAGAATGATAAAGATATCCTCGAAATCTTTAATCTGGCAGAAGATGTAAAGGTAAATAAGGCTAATCTGAAAAAGATTATCGGGCGCAAGTTGGCTGCGCGTGTTTTGAAGACATGGACAGAAGACTTTGTAGATGAAGATACCGGTGAAGTGGTTTCTATCGAACGTAATGAGGTAGTAATCGACCGCGAAACAGTTATCGAACCGGAACACATCGATTTGATTTTAGAGTCTGGTGTCCAAAATATACTTGTTCATAATGAAGAAGCTAACGCTTCGGATTATTCTATTATATTCAATACTTTACAGAAAGACCCGAGCAACTCGGAAAAAGAAGCTGTATTGTATATCTATCGCCAGTTGCGTAATGCCGATCCGGCTGATGATGCAAGTGCAAGAGAAGTGATTAATAACCTGTTCTTCTCGGAAAAGCGTTATGATTTAGGTGAAGTCGGCCGTTATCGTATCAATAAGAAATTGAATCTTGATACGCCGATGGATGTCAAGGTCTTGACCAAGCAGGATATCATTGAGATTATCAAGTATCTGATTGAACTGATTAACTCGAAGGCGGATGTAGATGATATCGACCACTTGAGCAACCGCCGTGTACGTACGGTAGGAGAGCAGTTGTCCAATCAGTTTGCAATCGGGCTGGCACGTATGTCCCGTACAATCCGTGAACGCATGAATGTGCGCGACAATGAAGTGTTTACTCCGATAGATTTGATTAACGCGAAGACTATTTCTTCGGTTATCAATTCTTTCTTTGGAACGAATGCTTTGTCTCAGTTTATGGACCAGACAAACCCGTTGGCGGAAATTACACACAAGCGCCGTTTGTCTGCATTAGGTCCCGGAGGTTTGTCGCGTGACCGTGCCGGATTCGAGGTGCGTGACGTACACTATACTCACTATGGCCGTCTGTGTCCGATTGAGACTCCTGAAGGTCCGAACATCGGTTTGATTTCTTCTTTGTGTGTATATGCGAAAATCAACGATTTAGGCTTTATCGTCACTCCTTACCGTAAGGTGAAGGACGCTACAGTCGACTTGTCTCCGGAAGGCATTGAATATTTGTCTGCCGAAGAAGAAGAAGACAAGATCATTGCACAGGGAAATGCGCCATTGAATGATGACGGTACATTTATCCGCGATAGAGTAAAAGCTCGTCGGGATGCCGATTATCCTGTAGTTACTCCCGATCAGGTTGAACTGATGGACGTATCTCCTCAACAGATTGCGTCAATTGCCGCTTCGTTGATTCCGTTCTTGGAACACGACGACGCGAACCGTGCGTTGATGGGTTCGAACATGATGCGTCAGGCAGTGCCTTTGTTGAGAACAGAGGCTCCGATTGTGGGTACAGGAATCGAAAAGCAGTTGTGTGAAGATTCTCGTACGCAAATTGCGGCAGAAGGGGACGGTGTCATCGAATTTGTTGATGCGACAACCATCCGTGTATTGTATGACCGTACTCAGGAGGAAGAGTTTGTTAGCTTTGAACCGGCATTGAAAGAATACCGCATTCCGAAATTCCGTAAGACGAACCAAAGCATGACCATTGACTTACGCCCGATCTGTAATAAAGGCCAGCGCGTGAAGAAAGGCGATATCCTGACTGAAGGTTATTCTACCGCAAACGGTGAATTGGCATTGGGTAAGAACTTGCTGGTCGCTTACATGCCGTGGAAGGGATACAACTATGAGGATGCGATTGTACTGAACGAACGCATGGTGCGTGAAGACATTTTGACTTCAGTACATGTCGATGAATATATCTTGGAGGTCCGCGAAACGAAGCGCGGTATGGAAGAGTTGACTTCTGATATTCCGAATGTAAGTGAAGAAGCGACCAAAGACTTGGATGAAAACGGTATCGTACGTATCGGCGCACGCATCGAGCCGGGCGATATCTTGATTGGTAAGATTACTCCAAAGGGAGAATCAGACCCTTCACCAGAAGAAAAACTGTTGCGTGCAATCTTCGGTGATAAAGCAGGTGATGTAAAGGATGCCTCTTTGAAAGCTTCTCCTTCATTGCGGGGTGTAGTAATCGACAAGAAGTTATATTCTCGTGTAATCAAGACACGTAGTGAGAAGAATGCAGACAAGCAGATACTTCCGAAACTGAATGAAGAGTTCGAAGAAAAGGCGGCTGCATTGAAAGAGATTCTTGTAGAAAAACTGTTGGTACTGACCGAAGATAAGGTTTCACAAGGAGTGAAAGACTATTTGGGTACCGAAGTGATAGCTAAAGGCGCTAAGTTTATCAAACATGACTTGGAATCTTTGGACTATACCGTGATTCAGTTGAGCAAATGGACTTCGGATGCTCATAAGAATGAGATGATTCGTGATTTGGTAATGAATTATCTGAAGAAGTATAAGGAATTGGATGCCGAGTTGAAGAGAAAGAAATTCGCTTTGACTATCGGTGATGAATTGCCTTCAGGTATCATTCAAATGGCGAAAGTTTATATTGCGAAGAAACGTAAGATCGGTGTCGGCGATAAGATGGCGGGCCGTCACGGTAATAAAGGTATCGTGTCGCGCGTAGTCCGTCAGGAAGATATGCCGTTCTTGGCAGACGGAACTCCGGTGGATATTGTATTGAATCCGTTGGGTGTGCCTTCTCGTATGAACATCGGTCAGATTTTCGAAGCTGTACTTGGACGTGCCGGTAAAGAATTGGGCGTGAAGTTTGCGACTCCGATTTTTGACGGCGCTACATTGGACGATTTGGATAAATGGACGGATAAGGCAGGTCTGCCGCGTTATTGCAAGACTTATTTGTATGACGGTGGTACAGGCGAACAGTTTGACCAGCCTGCTACGGTGGGTGTGACTTACATGTTGAAGCTGGGTCACATGGTAGAAGACAAGATGCACGCGCGTTCTATCGGTCCGTACTCTTTGATTACTCAACAGCCGCTTGGCGGTAAAGCACAGTTTGGTGGACAGCGTTTCGGAGAAATGGAGGTTTGGGCAATTGAAGCATTCGGTGCGGCTCACGTTCTTCAGGAAATCCTGACAATCAAGTCGGATGATGTTGTCGGACGTTCGAAGGCATACGAGGCCATTGTAAAAGGTGAACCGATGCCTACTCCGGGTATTCCCGAATCGTTGAATGTCTTGCTGCATGAACTGAGAGGTCTTTGCTTGAGTATTACATTGGAATAATAGTTAATTTTGAAAATAAGAAAGTATGGCTTTTAGAAAAGATACTAAGATAAAAAGTAATTTCTCGAAGATTACGATCGGATTGGCGTCACCTGAGGAAATCTTGGAAAACTCGTATGGTGAAGTGCTGAAGCCGGAAACTATCAATTACCGTACTTATAAGCCGGAACGTGACGGTTTGTTTTGCGAACGCATTTTCGGTCCGGTGAAAGACTATGAATGCCATTGCGGTAAATACAAACGTATCCGTTATAAAGGAATCGTCTGCGACCGGTGTGGTGTAGAAGTGACAGAAAAGAAAGTGCGTCGTGAACGTAGCGGGCATATACAGCTGGTAGTTCCTGTTGCACATATCTGGTATTTCCGTTCTTTGCCGAATAAAATAGGTTATTTGTTAGGCTTGCCTACCAAAAAGCTGGATGCTGTTATTTATTACGAACGTTACATCGTGATTCAGCCGGGTGTAAAAGCTGAAGACGGTGTCAATCAATATGATTTGTTGTCTGAAGAAGAATATCTTGACATTATGGATACGCTTCCGAAGGACAACCAATACTTGGAAGATACCGACCCGAACAAGTTCATCGCCAAGATGGGTGCGGAAGCTATCTACGACTTGCTGGTACGTCTGGATTTGGATGCGCTTTCATACGAGCTGCGTCATAAGGCAAACAATGACTCTTCGCAGCAGCGCAAGAACGAGGCTTTGAAGCGTCTGCAGGTAGTAGAATCATTCCGTGCGTCTCGTGGACGTAACAAGCCGGAATGGATGATTGTACGTATCGTGCCGGTTATCCCGCCCGAACTTCGTCCGCTGGTTCCGCTGGACGGTGGCCGTTTCGCTACGTCCGACCTGAATGACTTGTACCGTCGTGTGATTATCCGTAACAATCGTCTGAAACGATTGATTGAAATCAAGGCTCCGGAAGTTATCTTGCGTAACGAAAAACGTATGTTGCAGGAAGCTGTTGATTCGTTGTTCGATAATTCACGTAAGTCGAGTGCTGTGAAGACGGATGCCAACCGTCCGTTGAAATCATTGTCCGACAGCTTGAAAGGAAAGCAAGGACGTTTCCGTCAGAACCTGTTGGGTAAGCGTGTCGACTATTCTGCCCGTTCGGTTATCGTCGTTGGTCCGGAATTGAAGATGGGCGAATGCGGTATTCCGAAACTGATGGCTGCCGAACTGTACAAGCCGTTTATCATTCGCAAGCTGATTGAACGCGGTATCGTGAAGACCGTGAAGTCTGCAAAGAAGATTGTAGACCGCAAGGAGCCGGTTATCTGGGATATCCTGGAACATGTAATGAAAGGCCATCCGGTATTGTTGAACCGTGCGCCGACATTGCACCGTTTGGGTATTCAGGCATTCCAGCCGAAGATGATCGAAGGAAAGGCTATCCAATTGCACCCGTTGGCTTGTACGGCGTTCAATGCCGACTTCGACGGTGACCAGATGGCTGTTCACTTGCCTCTGAGCAACGAAGCTGTACTGGAAGCGCAATTGCTGATGCTTCAATCGCACAATATCTTGAATCCGGCTAATGGTGCGCCGATTACCGTGCCTGCACAGGATATGGTATTGGGATTGTATTACATTACCAAGATACGTAAAGGGGCTAAAGGTGAAGGACTGATTTTCTACGGACCGGAAGAAGCCTTGATTGCTTATAACGAAGGTAAGGTAGACATCCACGCCGAAATCAGCGTTTTGACGAATGATTTGGATGAAAACGGCAATATCGTCAAGAAGATGATTAAAGAGACATCTGTCGGACGTATTATTGTCAATGAACTGGTTCCGGACGAATGCGGATACCTGAACATGATTATTTCTAAGAAATCATTGCGCGATATCATTAGTGATGTAATCAAGAAAGTGGGTGTGGCTCGTGCTTGCGAATTCTTGGATGGTATCAAGAATTTGGGATATCAAAAGGCATTCGAAGGCGGATTGTCATTCAACTTGGGCGATATCATCATTCCGAAGGAGAAAGAAGAACTGATTAAGCGTGGTAATGAGGAAGTGGAACAAATCATGATGAACTATAACATGGGTTTCATTACCGACAACGAACGTTATAATCAGGTTATCGATACATGGACACATGTCAACAGCGACTTGTCCGACATCTTGTATAAGACGATTAAGAACGATGACCAAGGGTTCAACTCTGTATTCATGATGTTGGATTCCGGTGCCCGTGGTTCTAAGGAACAGATTCGTCAGTTGTCTGGTATGCGTGGTTTGATGGCGAAGCCGCAGAAGGCAGGTGCCGAAGGCGCACAGATTATTGAAAACCCGATTCTTTCGAACTTTAAGGAAGGTCTTTCGGTGTTGGAGTACTTTATCTCTACCCACGGTGCCCGTAAAGGTCTTGCCGATACCGCGTTGAAGACAGCCGATGCCGGATACCTGACCCGTCGTCTGGTTGACGTGTCACACGATGTGATTATCAATGAAGAAGACTGCGGTACCTTGCGCGGACTGGTTTGCACGGCATTGAAGAACAACGATGAAGTTATCGCTACGCTGTACGAACGCATCTTGGGACGTGTGTCGGTACACGATGTGATTCATCCTACGACCGGAAAGCTGATTGTAGCTTCGGGCGAAGAGATTACCGAAAGCATTGCCGAGGAAATCGAAAACTCTCCGATAGAAAGCGTGGAAATCCGTTCGGTATTGACGTGCGAATCGAAGAAAGGTGTCTGTGCGAAGTGTTACGGACGTAACCTTGCTACCAGCCGTATGGTTCAGAAAGGTGAAGCGGTCGGAGTCATTGCCGCACAGTCTATTGGTGAGCCGGGTACTCAGTTGACATTGCGTACCTTCCATGCCGGTGGTATTGCCGGTAACATGGCAGCCAATGCAAGCATCGTGGCAAAGAATGACGCGCGTCTGGAATTCGAAGAACTGCGTACGGTAGATGCTGTAGAAGAAACCGGCGAACCGGTGAAGATTGTGGTAGGCCGTTTGGCGGAAGTCCGGTTTATTGATGTCAATACGGGCATTGTATTGTCTACCCACTATGTACCATACGGTTCTAAGCTGTATGCTTCAGACGGTGAAGTGGTAGAGAAGGGCAAGCTGATTGCCAAGTGGGACCCGTTCAATGCCGTTATCGTAACCGAGGTTGCAGGTAAGATTGCATTCGAGTCGGTTATCGAGAATGTAACGTATAAGGTAGAATCGGATGAGGCTACCGGTTTGCGTGAAATCATCATTACAGAGTCGAAAGACAAGAACAAGATACCTTCATTGCATATCCTTGATGAAAATGGCAATGAAATCCGTACGTACAACTTGCCGGTAGGCGGACACGTGGTAGTAGAAGACAAGCAAATCGTGAAGGCGGGTGATATTCTGGTGAAGATTCCGCGTGCCGTAGGTAAGGCGGGCGATATCACCGGTGGTTTGCCTCGTGTGACAGAGTTGTTCGAGGCACGTAATCCGTCCAATCCTGCTGTGGTATCTGAAATCGACGGTGAGATTACCATGGGTAAGATCAAACGTGGTAACCGTGAAATCATTGTGACTTCAAAGACCGGTGATGTGAAGAAGTATCTGGTAGCATTGTCCAAGCAGATTCTGGTACAGGATAATGACTATGTACGTGCCGGTACTCCGTTGTCCGACGGCGCCATTACGCCTGCCGATATCCTGGCGATTAAAGGTCCTACGGCTGTACAGGAATACATCGTTAATGAAATCCAGGACGTTTATCGTCTGCAGGGTGTGAAGATTAACGATAAGCACTTCGAGATTATCGTACGCCAGATGATGCGCAAGGTACAGATTGACGAGCCGGGAGATACCCGTTTCTTGGAGCAACAGGTGGTAGACCGTCTGGAATTCAATGAAGAGAACGACCGTATCTGGGGCAAGAAAGTTGTGGTTGACGCAGGTGATTCGCAGAACCTCCAGCCGGGGCAGATTGTTACGGCACGTAAGTTGCGTGACGAGAACAGTATGCTGAAACGCCGCGACCTGAAACCGGTGGAAGTACGTGATGCTGTTCCGGCAACTTCTACGCAGATTCTGCAAGGTATTACCCGTGCCGCATTGCAGACTTCCAGCTTCATGTCGGCAGCATCCTTCCAGGAAACGACGAAGGTGCTCAACGAAGCGGCTATCAACGGTAAGGTAGACCGTCTGGAAGGTATGAAGGAGAATGTGATTTGCGGTCACTTGATTCCTGCAGGTACCGGACAGCGCGAGTTCGACAAGATTATCGTAGGCTCGAAAGAGGAATACGACCGTATCCTTGCCAACAAGAAGAATGTGCTTGACTATAACGAAGTAGAATAATCATTATCTCTTTGGTGTTTATCATAGAAAGCTCCCGCCCGTCAAGGGTCGGGAGCTTTTTTTATCCATGCGTTTTTCCCTCTGCTTGCTTTTGAAGTCTGAAGGAAATGGCTAACTTTGTGGACGGATAAACTTGAGGCTATGGATATATTCCTTATCATATTAGGTGTCATTTGTCTGGTGGCGGGTATGCTGGGGTGTGTGCTTCCGTTACTTCCCGGACCTCCGCTTGCCTATGTCGGCATGTTGTTGTTTCATTTCACCGGGCGGTTGCAGTTTACTCCGGTGCAGTTGGTTGTGTGGGCTGTATTGGTTGTTCTGGTGCAGGTGCTCGATTACGTGATACCGATGTTGGGGACGAAGTATGCCGGAGGCACCAAATGGGGCAATTGGGGATGTGTCATCGGTACGGTAGCAGGCTTGTTCTTTCCGCCTTGGGGAATTATCCTCGGTCCTTTCGTTGGAGCGGTTATCGGTGAGTTGGCGGGAGACAAGAACCTGAAAGATGCCTTGCGCTCAGGGTTCGGCTCTTTGGCGGGCTTCTTGTTCGGAACAGTTGTCAAGCTGGCATTGTGCGGTTATTTCGTTTGGCAATTCCTTGTAGCCTTCTGAGTTTGTTGGAGGATGGTCAGTCAGAAATGAAATGCGAATATTTCTAAGCCTGTACACATGGCGGTGCGGGCTGGGAGTTAGATGCCAATACCTCTTGCATTGTTTTTGGATGCGGCAGTTTGTGTCGCCCGATGCGGTTAGCTGCTTTCCTGTCAGCATCTATCTGCGTTTTCAGTCCTCTATAGCCAGTACTGCTGTCCTGACAGGTCAGGACTCCAGTCCTTGCCCGCTGGGACTGCAGTCCTTGCTGGGAGGACTGGGAAGAGGAGCAGGATGTGTCGGGCGAAGCAAGCTTTTGCGTTGTCGGATGAGGTTTATTGGCAGAAGGGATAAATATGATGAACTGTTGTGTTCCAGCGTATTGAATTGTAAATCCTGTATGGTGGATTTTAAAAAATTGTTATACCTTTGCAGGCATAAAAGGACAAGCCATGAAACCGAATGCCGTAACCTGCCTATTGTTGATTTTCTGTGTGATGAACCTGTTCTTCGGCTGCTCTCAGCGGAAAGCCGCCCCTTTGCCCGAACTGGAGCAGGCGGAAGCGGTGATGTTCGACTATCCCGACAGCGCCTTGCGTATTTTAGAATCTATGCCCATGCCTGCCGATAAGGAGCAGCATGCCTTGTGGTGCCTGTTGGTGACGCAGGCGAAATACAAACAATACCTTCCTATCACTTCCGATTCGTTGATTCGTATCGCGTACGATTATTACAAGCTTACGGATAATGCCCGGCGTAAGGCGATGGCGGCACTTTATATGGGTAATGTGAATTACGAATTGCAGAAGATAGAAACCTCCATGGCTTATTATTTGGAAGCGAAAGATGAAATGGTACATACCGATGATTATACCTTGGGATATTTGGTAATGTCCAGTCTTGGCGATTTATACCTTTACAGGGACTTGACAGATTATGCATTAGAGGTGATTCAAAAGTCGTATGATTATGCCGTGAAAACGCCTTATTTAAAATATAAAGCTTATGCTTTAAGAGATATGGCAAGAGTCTATGCAGTAAAAGACCGATTGGATTCGGCTATTGTTTATTATAATAAGGCTATAGGGGAAACTCAAAAAGCGAATTTGTCGGATTTGGAGCAAGCGTTTAAAAATGAATTGGCATCTATCTATATTTTATTAGGGGATTCCAGAAAGGCATTGGATTTAAAAAAAGAAGTCATTGAAAGCCCTTATCGCACCGCTCAGATCTATTATGGCATGGGAGTGGCTTATATAAATGTGCACGAATACGATTCAGCCTATTATTGCTTGAATCGGGCATTGGGCGCTTCAAATATTTATACGCGTGGTGCGGTTTACCAAAGCTTGTTGTCTTTAAGCAAACGTTGCCCGCAATATCGGGACTATGCGCTTCAGTACAGCGATTCCTTACGTTTTTATGAGGATTCCATCCGTTCGATAGACAAGAGCAAGGAAATCGTTGTTTACCAGGAGCAGATAAAGCAGGAGAAGCTGAAGCTGGAAAAAGCCAATGCCACCCGCTGGCTCTTGGTTTCGGTGCTGGCGGGCGTGGTGCTTCTCGCCTTGCTGGTCTACGTCTACCAACGCCGTAAAATCGTCCTGCACCGCAAGGAAGAGGAACTGAACCGTCTGGGCTTGCGGCTTCACGAGCATGAATCGCTGATGGACCGGAACAACGCTTACATTGCGGAACTGGAAGCGCAGATAGCCGAGGGGCGTGAGGCTTCGGACCAGTTGGGTGAGCAAGAGGAAACGCTTGCCTCCCTACGTAAGGAAAACGATTCCTTGCGCCGTGATGCGGACCGCTTGCGTAAGGAAATGGAGAAGCTCCGCCTCCCTTCGGAAGAGTCGGGAGGTACGGAACGCATCGCCGCAGAACTTCGCCAGACCAGGCAGGAGAACGAGGAGCTCCGCATCCGCATGCTGGAACGATACCCCGAGCTTTCCTCCCTCCATGCCCATCCGGTGTACCTTCAGGCGGAAGGCATGTCACGGCTCCGCCAGATATGCGATACGGTGTACGGGGGCTTTTGCCGGCGTCTCTCGCAATCCGTCCCTTCGCTGAGTGAGTACGAGGTGGAGCTGTGCTGCCTGATCAAGCTCCGCTTCACAGTCGGTGAGATAGCCGCCCTGCTGGGCATTTCCCCTTCCTCGGTCTCTACCAGCAAGCACCGTGTGAAGAAGAAAATCTATTCGTGCTTCGGCATCACGGACAAGAAGAGCCTGGACTTATGGGTTTGGGAAGCCTGAACATGCCGCATCTGTATAGATTCGGATTTCCTTAAAATGGGTAATCTGTTTATTATAAGCTGTTTGTAGGATTGTCGCTGTATAGATGGATTTCTTGTTTCATCGGATAATAGTCTTTAACTTTGCGCCAAACAAAACAAAGACAATCAACCGAAATGAGACAGATTTTATTCTTTTTGCTGTGTCTGTGCGCGGCATCCATCCTTCCGGCGCAGACCTACACGGGCAAGGTAACGGACGAGAAAAACCAGCCATTGCCCTACGCCAATGTAGTGTTGTTATCCCTTCCCGATTCCGCCTTTGTGACGGGAACGGTAAGTGATGAATCGGGTGCTTTTGCCCTAAAGACGAACCGGGACAATCTGCTGCTCCGGATTTCCTCCATCGGCTATGCTACTATATATAATAAGGTAGAGAAACCGGACTTGGGAACCATCCAGCTTTTGCCCGATGCACAGCTGTTGGGCGAAGTGGTGGTAAAGGGCGATTTGCCCAAAGTGCAGTTGAAAGGGGATGCGCAGGTGACGAATGTGACGGGCACTATCTTGGAGAAGGCAGGTACGGGCAATGACTTGCTGAGCAAGCTTCCGGGCGTATCGGCGGAAGAAGGTACGGTAAACGTGTTCGGTTCGGGTGAGGCTGAAATCTATATCAACGGGCGCAAGATGCGTAATGCTTCGGAACTGGACCAGCTTTCATCGGATAACGTGAAGCGTGTAGAGATGGTGCGCAATCCCGGTGCACGGTATGACGCAACGGTGAAAGCCGTGGTGCGCATCTATACCAAGAAGGCACAAGGGGAGGGATTTGGTTTCAATAACCGGGCTTATGTAAGATACCAATACGGGTGGAGCGTACTTGACCAGTTCAATTTCAATTACCGTAAGGGTGGATTTGATTTTGGAGGTATGCTTTTCGGTTCCCATTCATATAATGAGGATAACAAGATCCTGACGACGGAGACTTACCTTGATAAATATTGGAAACAGGTGAATGATATTCACTCTCAGTCGCAAAGCCAAAACTTTTCCGCCAGACTTTCGCTCAACTACCAATTTAATGAGAATCATTCCATGGGTGCCCGTTATGAGTTTGACCGTACTCCCAAAGACAAATGGTCGATTTCCCCTATGTATTCGGAGGTGTTCCAAAGTGGAGAGCTTTATGAACAGAACACAAGCAATGGATGGCAAAAAACTCCTGCTACCACTCATTCGTTTAATGTATATTATAACGGACAGATAGGAGAGTGGAATGTTGATTTCAATGCCGACGGGATGTGGTCGTACACCAAAAACTTGCAGGACATGAATGAACAGTACCTTCCGGCAGACGGCATTTGGCAAGAACAGAACATCTCTTCTTACAACAAGGACGAAAATACGCTTTATGCTGCTAAACTGATTGTGAGCCGTCCTTTGTGGGGTGGCAATTTTTCATTCGGCGGTGAGTATACATACACAGACCGGGTGAACACTTATGTCAACTATCAGGGAATCTTAGCTGATGACGACAGCAATATCGAGGAAAGCGCAGCTTCAGCTTTTTTGGAGTATGCCCGTAGCTTCGGTAAGTTGCGGGCTCAGGTAGGTGTACGTTACGAACACATTACGTCCGATTATTATGAGGATGACATTCGGGTGGATGGACAGAGCCGTACATACGACAATGTATTTCCGACCGTTTCCTTCTCCTTGCCTGTGGGCAAGACACAGCTTTCGTTAAGCTATACGGGTAGCATCGAGCGTCCGTCATATTGGGATTTGCGGAGCAACGTGACCTACGCTAACCGTTATACGTACGAGAGCGGTAACCCCTTGCTTCAGCCTTCACTCATCAACCGTCTGTCATTGGATGCTTCTTGGGAATGGATTTATTTCAACGCACGCTATACACATACTAAGGACGTGATGATTCAGACCAGTGCCGCTTATTCGGATGACGACCCGACCATCACGCTTTTGATTCATGACAACAAGTATAATTTGGATAATATTAATGCGACTTTGTCTTTTTCACCAGTTATCAGTGTTTGGTCACCTCGACTTACATTGATGTATCTTCAGCAATGGTATAAGGTGGATATGCCTAACGGGAAACGGAAGAATTTTAATAATCCGATAGGCAGCTTTACGTGGAATAATAATTTTCGTCTCCCCTTGGGCTTTATGCTTGATGTGGATTTCTTTTTGCAGACGACTGGTGAACAAGAAAATTATCACATAGCGAAGACTGTTTGGTCAGCAGATTTCGGTCTGCGTAAGACTTTTTTTAATGAACGCTTTAGCCTGCAATTACAAGCAACGAACTTATTCAACTCTAAAGAATACGATGGTTTCGTTTATAGCGGTAATCGGATACTGGGGTTAGATCAGCAATCGCGCCGCCGCTTCACACTGACCCTCCGCTACAAGTTCAATGCCACCAAGAGCAAGTACAAAGGCACGGGAGCAGGTCAGGAACAGCGAAGCCGAATGTGATGCTGAGTTTGTGAGTTTTTTAGTTCTTGAGTTTTTAAGTTTCTCTGATGCTTAACTCAAGAACTTACGAACTTAAAAACTCAAGAACTAAAAACTTAACAACTAACCTACAAGCTGTTGATTTCCTTTTCGGACAATCCGCTGCATTCAGCAATTATGCTGATTGCAACTCCTTTAGCCTTCAGGCTTTGCGCCATTTCAATTGCTTTTTTCTTTTCTCCTTTTTCAATACCGATTTTTTCTCCTTCTTTCAATCCTTCAGCTCTTCCTTCTTCCAATCCTTCTCTACGTGAGCTGCTGATTTGCATTTTTGCAGTGCTAACCACATCCCAAAAGTGGTCGTATCCGAGGAGCTGTTCTTTGCTGAAGGCGGATTCTTCCAGTTGGGTTACGGCTTTCTTGATTTCGGGATTCTCCATCAGCTCTTCCGGTGCCTCGCGTGTCTTTTCGTTGATTTCGGTCAGGTAGCGTAGCCAAAGCACCTGCATCTTCTTGCCTTGGTAGTTGTCCGGCGTGAACTTGGGGAGTTCGATGAAGATGAACCGCAGCCCTTCGATGACTTCCCTGGTCTCGGTTTCTTCCACAATCTGGAAGTCGTGGTAATACCCTTTGCTGTCCGAGAAGGTGTCGTTCACGAGGTTCAGCGAGTAGACGGGCTGCAGCAGTTCGTAGTCTTTCCCCTTGTCCAGCTGGCTGACGTATGCTTTCGACGCGTTGAACAGGACGCGCTGCTTGTATGCCGAAGTCCACATCATCTGCATCTCTACGATGAACTGCCTTCCGCTTTGGTCCTTGCATCGCACGTCCACGATGCTGTCTTTGTGGAAAGGCGTTTGCGGAACCATTTCGGGGTTCAGGTATTCCACCTGTGTAATCTCTTCTTCGGGTTTCTCGAATGGGAGCAATGCGTTCAGGAAACTGATAATCAAGTCGGGATGTTCTCCGAACACTTTCTTGAAGGTAAGGTCTGCTTTGGGATTAAGGTATCTCATAATCAAAAAACATTTAGCGGTTGGCTTTTTGCAAAAATACGGATTTCCGTGGATACCTCCTCCATTTTCAGCATTCTTTTGAAAAGTTTATTGAATATCCGTATTCCACCCAATTGCCATGTAGGGTCGTTGCGCCTTCCTTCTTCGGTTTAATATTTGCGGTTTCGATGGTATTTATCCCGTCTCGGTAGATTTTCAGTGTGGATGTGGAAGCCCTGCAGGATGCAGGCAGGCTTATCTCCAATCCGCTTTCCGTTTTTTACAAGTCGCAATGAGGAAGATTCCCAATAAAATCAGTGGAATGCTGAGAAGCTGTCCGATATTGAGCGTCATGCTGACCTCTTCGGCAACCTGCGGATTCTTCATGAACTCCAGCCCGAAACGGGAGCCGAAGAATATCAACAGGGATACGCCTGTAATCAGCCCTACGTATTTCTGCAAATGGTATTTATGATACATCACCCACGAAACGATGAAAGCCGCCAGGCAATAAAGCATTTCATAAATCTGCGTGGGATGACACGCCTGCGCCACACCGTTCTGATTATACAGTTCCTGCCACTCGCGCGAACGGACAAACTCGAAGCCCCAAGGCAACGTGGTAGGATAGCCGAAGATTTCAGAATTCATTAAGTTTCCGAACCGAATGCAAAAACATACGGCAGCTACGGCGGGAATCATCCGGTCGAAAAGCCACCAGACGCTTTTCTTGGTTACTTTCTTGGAATACCATACCAATGCCAGTATCAGGAGGAACACGCCTCCATGGCTGGCAAGCCCGCCTTTCCATATCTTCAGAATCTCTGCCGGATTGGCACTGTAATAGTCCCACTCGTAGAACAGGCAATGTCCCAGCCGGGCACCGACCACACTGCTTACAATGCAATATACAAAGAGCTTGTCTGCCCAATTGTCGGGATACCCTTCTTTCTTGAACAGGCGCGATACAATCTCGTACGCCAAAATAAACCCCAATCCCCACATCAGTCCATACCAGCGGAGTTCAATCTGTCCCAAATGTACCAAAACAGGATCTACATCCCATACTATGCTTGCTAACGTCATCGTCTTTTCCTTTTATGTAATTACGGTTGCAAAGTTACTACAAAAAAGTGAAATGCGGAAAGATATAGTGATAGAATTGAGTTACAAGGGTTTTAGTTGAAGTGGCGAAAATTCGTGAAGCCATTACAATCCCTGCCAAAGCCAAATCCTGACGCCGCAACGTTACTTGTTCGTAACCATGCCCGAAAATGCGACAAACGGGTACGGATGACGAAACAAGACGCTAAGGAATAGTGAGTTACCGACAACTCACGCGAAAAATTTGCTTACGGAAAAAGATTGCGCCGTTCCTCCCCGTTTTGCGTACCGACACCGGACTCTTCACCAACTAATTTTGAAACCAAAAAAATTAAGGACGATGAAGAGTACATTTTCAGTAATCTACTATCTCAAGCGTCAGGTAGTGAAAAAAGACGGGACAGTTCCCGTCATGGGACGCATCACGGTGGACGGCAGCCAGACGCAGTTCAGCTGCAAGCTGACTGTCGATCCGAAACTGTGGGACACCAAAGGGGGACGTGTCACGGGCAGAAGCACGGCGGCACTCGAAGCGAACCGTATGCTTGACAAAATGCGGGTACGCATCAACAGACACTATCAGGAAATCATGGAGCGTGACAACTTCGTCACGGCGGAAAAGGTGAAAAACGCCTTTCTCGGACTGGAACACCGCTATCACACGCTGATGCAGGTGTTCCGCCAGCACAACGAGGACTATGAGAAACAGGTGGAGGCAGGCATGAAAGCCAAAGGCACACTGGAAAAGTACCGTATCGTTTACAAGCACCTGCAAGAGTTCCTCGACATCCGCTACCATGTGAAGGACATCGCCCTGAAAGAGCTTACCCCGGCTTTCATCTCCGACTTCGAGATGTTCCTGCGCACGGACAAGCACTGTTGCACCAATACCGTCTGGTTGTACGTCTGCCCGCTACGGACGATGGTATTCATCGCCATCAACAACGAGTGGCTGACGCGCGACCCGTTCCGCGAGTATGAAATCAAGAAGGAGGAAACGACACGCAGTTTCCTTACCAAAGAGGAAATCCGCCTGCTGATGGAGGGCAAACTGAAAAACGCCAAACAGGAACTGTACCGTGACCTCTACCTGTTCTGCGCTTTCACCGGATTGTCATTCTCGGATATGCGCAACCTCACGGAAGAGAATATCCGCACCTATTTCGATGAACACGAGTGGATAAACATCAACCGCCAGAAAACGGGCGTGGTGTCCAACATCCGCCTGCTTGACATCGCCAACCGCATAATCGGCAAATACCGTGGACTGTGCGAGAACGGCAGGATATTTCCCGTCCCGCATTACAACACGTGCCTTGCCGGTATCCGTGCCGTCGCCAAGCGTTGCGGCATCACCAAGCATATCACGTGGCATCAGAGCCGCCACACGGCGGCCACAACGGTATTTCTCTCCAACGGCGTACCCATCGAAACGGTCAGTTCTATGCTCGGACACAAGAGCATAAAGACAACGCAGATTTACGCGAAGATAACCAAAGAAAAACTCAATCAAGACATGGAGATCCTTGCGGCAAGGTTGAACGGCATTGAGGAATTTGCAGGTTGTACCATCTAAAAAAGAGAAGCCATGAAGCGTGACATAATCATCATAGAGGACAAGGCGGTCAGCGTAACCGGTAACGAAGTGTGGATGACCGCCACCGAAATCGCCGGACTGTTCCATACGACCGTCCCGGCAGTGAACGCTGCCATCAAAGCAGTCCGCAAGTCGGACGTGCTTAACGACTACGAGTTGTGTCGCTACATGCAGCTTGAAAACGGGCTGTACGCGGACGTGTACGCGCTTGAAATCATCATCCCGGTCGCTTTCCGGCTGAACACCTACAACACCCACCTGTTCCGCACATGGCTGGTGGGAAAGGCACTCTCAAAAGATAACCGGCAGGCATACGTGATGTTCATTCAGAACGGAAAGGTCGGGTACTGTTAAAAACAGATTCCCCATAAGACAAGTAAACGGGCAGCACCACAAAAGGTGTCGCCCGTTTACTTTTTCATGCAACCGCCTCACTCCAGCGGCTTGCGGTAGTTCGCTTCCAGCACCTCGCGCAGCCCCGTTTCCGGGTAAAGCACCTTCCCTCCCAAAAGGATAAAAGGCAACACGCGGTTGTTGCGGTATTCCTGCAAGGTGCGTCGGCTCACACGGAGCAGTTCCGCCACCTCGCCGTCCGTCAGGTAACGCTCCCCGTCCAGCGGAGGACGGTAACTTTCCAGAAATGCGGACAGCCATTTAGAGCCTTTGCGCATATCCTGCATCACAGAGGCTATCGGCTCGTCTTCCATCGTAAAAACATCGTTGGTCTCGTTCATCATAACTTCGGATTCAGTGGGTGAATAAATCAAATCATCTGCCATGCGGATAGAGCGTGCCGACAAGCGGTATCAGCCGCTTCACCTCCTCCGGCTTGTAATAGAACCTGCGGTTTATCTGCGAGTAGCCGATAAGCCGCCTGTCGCGCAGCGTCTGCAACGTGCGCGGGCTTATTCTCAACTGCCCGCAGACCTCCTCGCCCGTGAGCCATCTTTCCATGCGCCCCGTGTCGCTTTTGCGCCTCAGGGCGGCGACCTTCTCCGAGAGTGCGCCGAATGCCGCCACCATCATCTCGAAAGTCTTTTTCTCGATAGATACTATTTCCATATTCATGCAATTACCGGTTTGCCCGCAAAGGTAACGATGCAGCCCTTAACACGTACCGTTTTCCGCTGAAAGGCTGCCTGTTGCGCCGTTTGACCGGGTTATGGAGCCATCTTCCGTAAAAATCTTACGTGAGTCACGTAGTGAGTTGTTAAAGCCCCTTTTGTTTATTGCCGAATTTTGCCGCAGAAACAAAAAGAAAGGACTGAATATGAAAGTGATAACGATGGAAAGTTCCGTCTTCCGGTCATTGACGGAACAGATAGCGGAGATTGCGGCACACGTCCGTGCCGCCTCCGGCGACAAGAAAGCGGCATCGTCCGACAGGTTGCTCACCACACGCGAGGCGGCGCAGCTGCTTAACGTGAGTACCCGCACCCTCCAGCGTATGCGCAGCGAGCAACGCATCGTCTATGTCGTGCTTCGCGGTAAATGCCGCTACCGGCAGTCTGAAATCGACCGCCTGCTTGATGAGTGTACCGTCAACGAGGACGCCGCGACACCGCAGGAGCTGAAACGCAACCACACGCTACGAACGGGAGGCACACCCAAAGGAAGGAGGACATAGCTATGGAACTGCTCACACGAAACATCTTCGAGGGCTGGATGCAGAAGCTGATGGAACGGCTCGACCGTCAGGACGAACTGCTGCTGGCAATAAAGACGGAGGAACGACAGCCCGCCCTCACGGAAAGCATCCACCTTTTCGACAATCAGGACCTGTGCATGCTGCTCCAGATAAGCAAGCGCACACTGCAACGCTACCGCAGCGTCGGTGCATTGCCCTACAAGACACTGGGCAAGAAAACCTATTACAGCGAGGAGGATGTGCTGACATTCCTTTCCAACCATATCAAGGACTTCAAAAAAGAAGATATAGCCTTCTACAAGGCTCGTATCCATAATTTCTTTCATAAATAACCCATTAAAACATTTTTAGATGGCAAAGAAAAAAGACGAAAAGGACGTGCTGGTAGTCCGTGACGAGAAGACGGGCGAGATTAGCGTGGTAGCCGGGCTGAACGCAGACGGTACACCTAAACGCACCCCCGCGAAAGCGGAGAACGCGCAGAGTTTCCTGCAATTCGACCGACATGGCGACGTGCTGGACAACTTCTTCAAGAACTTCTTCCGGCAGTGCAAGGAACCCAGCCGCTTCGGTTTCTACCGCATCGCGGCGGACCAAGTGGATTCCATGCTGGGCGTGATGAAAGACCTGCTCCAGCATCCGTACCAGAACAAACAAATCCTCGCACCGCACAAAATCGACACCTTCCCCTATCAACAGCAGGTGATGGAAGAGCAAGCTGCGCAACAGACAGAGAAACAAGAACCTCAAAAACAGGAGAACATGGAACAACAGAAAGAACAGCAACAGGACAATTCCGAACAGACGCAGGGCAAACGGGGCTACCGGCCCATCGACGAGAGTAAAATCAACTGGCAGGAACTGGAGGACAGATGGGGCGTGAAGCGTGACGACCTTGAAAAGTCCGGTGACCTTACGAAGATGCTCCACTACGGCAAGTCCGACTTGGTGAAGGTCAAACCGACCTTCGGCGGCGAATCGTTCGAGCTGGACGCCCGCCTCTCCTTCAAGAAGGACGGCGAGGGGAATGTCAGCCTCGTGCCGCACTTCATCCGCAAGGAGCAGAAGTTAGATGAGTACAAGGAACACAAATTCTCCGACAATGACCGGAAGAACCTCCGCGAAACGGGCAACCTCGGCAGGGTCGTGGACATTGTGGACAGGGAAACGGGCGAAATCATCCCCTCCTACATCAGCATCGACCGCAAGACGAATGAAATCACGGACATTCCGGCGAGCAAGGTGCGCATCCCGGAGCGCATCGGCAAGACGGAAATCACCGCGCAGGAACGGGACATGCTCCGCGCCGGACTGCCCGTGCGCGACAAGCTCATCGAGCGCAACGATGGCAGGAAGTTCGTCACCACCCTGCAAGTGAACGTGGAGCAGCGCGGCGTGGAGTTCGTGCCGGGAACCGGCAAGTCACCCCGTACCGCACAGACGCAGGAAACCAAAGGCGACACCTCGAAAAATCAGGCGCAAGGCGGGGAAAATGCCGACCAGACCAAGAAGGAGCAACGCCGCAACACGTGGACGAACGAGGACGGCAGCATCCGCCCCATCAGCAAATGGAGCGGCGTGAACTTCACCGAACAGCAGAAAGCCGACTATGTGGCGGGCAAGGCCGTGAAGCTGGAGAACGTGACCGACAAGCAGGGCTTCCATGCCACGATGTATATCAAGTTCAACCCGGAGAAGGGACGCCCATACCGCTACGACACGAACCCCGATGTCGGGCAGCAGGTCGCCCCGTCCAACGAGAGCCGCACGCAGGTGGCGGTGAACAACGAGGGCAAGACCAACGAGGCGACAAAGAACCTGAAAGAGCCTTTGCAGAAAGGTCAGACAGCCCCGAAGACCGCCCGCCAGCAACAGCAGCAGGACAAACCGAAGAAAACGGGCAAGGGCATGAAAATGTAATCCCGTGTCCGCCACTGAATCCAAAATAAAATCCAAAGTATCAACAACAAAAGCAAGAAAACATGAAGACAATCATTGCAGAAAAGCCCTCCGTGGCACGTGAAATCGCCCGCATCGTGGGCGCGACAAAAAGAGAGGAAGGATATTTCGAAGGAGGCGGCTATGCCGTGACATGGGCATTCGGACACCTCGTCCAGCTTGCCATGCCTGACGGCTACGGCGTGCGCGGATTCGTCCGTGACAACCTCCCGATTATCCCCGACACCTTCACGCTCGTCCCCCGTCAGGTCAGGACAGAGAAGGGCTACAAGCCCGACAGCGGCGTGGTGTCGCAGATAAAAGTCATCAAAAGACTGTTCGATGCAAGCGAACAAATCATCGTGGCGACCGATGCCGGACGCGAGGGTGAACTTATCTTCCGCTACCTCTACCACTACACGGGCAGTACCACTCCTTTCGTGCGCCTGTGGATAAGCTCGCTCACCGACAAGGCTATCCGCGAGGGATTGCGCAACCTCGAAGACGGCGGCAAGTATGACAACCTATACCTCGCCGCCAAAGCGCGAAGCGAATCCGACTGGCTCGTGGGCATCAACGGCACGCAGGCACTCTCCATCGCCGCCGGACACGGCACGTATTCCGTCGGACGGGTGCAGACACCCACGCTGGCGATGGTGTGTGAACGCTACTGGGAGAACCGCCGTTTCACGCCCGAAGCCTTCTGGCAGCTCCATATCGCAACGGACGGTTGCGACGGCAAGGTCGTGAAATTCTCATCCTCTGAAAAATGGAAGTCGAAAGAACCGGCAACGGAGCTATATAATAAGGTAAAGGCGACAGGCTTCGCAACGGTAACGAAAGCCGAGCGCAAGGAGAAAACGGAGGATACCCCGTTGCTGTACGACCTGACCACGCTCCAGAAAGAAGCCAACGCCAAGCACGGCTTCACGGCGGAACAGACGCTTGAAATCGCGCAGAAGCTCTACGAGAAGAAGTTGATAACCTATCCGAGAACGGGAAGCCGCTACATTCCCGAAGACGTGTTCGCTGAAATCCCCAAGCTGCTCGCCTTTATCGGCACGCAGCCCGAATGGAAAGACAAGGTGCGGGCAAAAGCCATCCCGACACGCCGCAGCGTGGATGACGGCAAGGTAACAGACCACCATGCCCTGCTCGTCACGGGAGAGAAACCGCTCTTCCTCTCCAAAGAGGACAGCACCATTTATCAGATGATTGCCGGACGCATGATAGAGGCATTCTCCGAAAAATGCGTCAAGGACGTGACTGCTGTCATGGCGGAATGTGCCGGAGTGGAGTTTACCGTGAAAGGCAGCGTCATCAGGCAAGCCGGATGGCGTGCCGTCTATGGCGAGGAAAACAAGGATGAAACCACTATCCCCGGCTGGCAGGAAGGCGACACGCTGACACTGAAAGCCTCTTCCATCACAGAAGGGAAGACCAAGCCCAAGCCGCTACATACCGAAGCCACCCTGCTGTCCGCAATGGAAACGGCGGGCAAGGAAATCGAGGATGACGCACTGCGGCAGGCGATGAAGGACTGCGGCATCGGTACTCCCGCCACACGCGCCTCCATCATCGAAACGCTCTTCAAGCGCGGTTACATGGAACGCTGCAAGAAATCGCTTGTCCCCACTGAAAAGGGGCTTGCACTCAATTCCGTGGTGAAGACGATGCGCATCGCCGATGTCGCCATGACAGGCGAATGGGAGAAGGAACTTGCACGCATCGAGCGTGGGGAGCTGTCCGCCGATACCTTCCGCAAAAAGATAGAGGCGTACACGCGGGAGATTACCTCCGAACTGCTCTCATGCGACAAACTCTTCGGCAGCCGCGATTCCGGTTGCGCGTGTCCCAAGTGCGGCACGGGCAGGATGCGGTTCTACGGCAAGGTGGTACGCTGCGACAACACGGAGTGCGGGCTTCTCGTGTTCCGGCTGAAAGCGGGACGCACCCTGTCCGACGATGAAATAAAAGACCTGCTCACTGACGGGCACACCAAGCTGCTCAAAGGCTTCAAGAGCAAGCAGGGCAAGAACTTCGATGCCATAGTCGCCTTTGACGGGGATTATAACACGACGTTCGTGTTCCCGGAAAAGAAATGCAAGTCTTCCTATCCGAAAAAAAGGAAATAATCACTAACTTTTGATAAGTTAGGCTGCATCTCAACAATAGAAACAAACAAGTTTTTTTCGTATTGTCTTCGATTTGCACTAACTTTGCCACTTGTTCAGAGTAATGAATTGTTCTTCAATACCGGATTACACTCATACTTTGGATTTAGTGGTGGCACTCGGAGGGATACCGAGTGCCTTTTTCTTCCTTTTTTCAACCGATTATCCCGTTAAATATCAATCCACTAAACTCCAAAGTAATGAACAACAAGAAGAAAAACGAGGGTCAGGCCGACTTTTCCTATTACGGTCTGTACCTGCTGGACTATCTCCGCACGAACAAGTTTGAACAGGCTGATGACACTGCTTTCATACGGGAACGCGCCGACCGTGCCGCCGAAACGTATGAAAAGGCTCGGCTCGAAGGCTATCCCGCCGACGGTGCGCAGGAACTGGCTATGGACACGCTGCTGCGCGGGCTGCGTTATTCCCGTTACGACATCCTCCGCGAAGTCGTGGAGAACGAGTTTTCCGATGAAGTGCCGGAAGAGAAGCGTGAAGCCTTTATCCATAAACTCCTGCCGCTTGTCGGCAACGTGTTCTCCGTCTATGACCTCTCGGACGACAACTTCGCCCTGTCTTCCGATTACGACCTGCTCTACACGGAGCTGACGGGGGCAACCGTCCTTTACTTAGACGAATATGGCGTTTAACCGCAAACAGAAACTGCGGGACAACATCGAGGCGATACGGACGGCATTCATCCTTGACAGGGAACAGAGAACGGCGACAACCGAAGAGCGTGCCATACTCCAAAGGTACTGCGGTTTCGGCGGTCTGAAATGTATCCTCAACCCTGCGAAGGAACTGACGGATGCCGTCCGGTGGGCGAAATCCGACCTCGAACTGTTCGCCCCGACGGTGGAGCTGCACAGGCTTATCCGTGAGAACAGCAATGACGAAACGGAGTACAAGCGGTTTGTGGATTCGCTGAAAGCGTCCGTGCTGACCGCTTTCTACACCCCCAAAGAGATAACCGACACCCTTGCGGACGTGCTGGCGGATTACAGCGTCCGTCCCACCCGTATGCTCGAACCGTCGGCAGGTGTCGGCGTGTTCGTGGATTCCGTGCTACGGCACAGCCCCGGTGCGGACGTGATGGCTTTCGAGAAGGATCTGCTCACGGGTACAATCCTGCGGCATCTCTATCCCGACAAGAAAACGCGCACCTGCGGTTTTGAGAAAATCGAAAGACCGTTCAACAATTATTTCGACTTGGCGATGTCCAACATTCCGTTCGGTGACATTGCCGTGTTCGACGCGGAATTTGAAAAGAGTGGGTCCTTCGGCAGACGATCGGCACAGAAAGCCATCCACAACTATTTCTTTCTCAAAGGACTGGATGCCGTGCGTAACGGCGGTATCGTGGCGTTCATCACCTCGCAAGGGGTATTGAACAGCAGCAAGACCTCCGTGCGTAACGAGCTGTTCAGTCAGGCTAATCTGGTATCTGCGATACGCCTGCCCAACAACCTGTTCACGGACAACGCGGGGACAGAAGTGGGCAGTGACCTGATTGTCCTGCAAAAGAACCTCAGCAAGAAGGAAATGTCGCAGGACGAGCGGCTGATGACCGTGATACAGACGGACACGAAAACCGACCTGACCGACAACGCCTATTTCATCCACCACCCGGAACGCATCGTGCATACGACGGCGAAACTTGACACAGACCCCTACGGGAAACCCGCTATGGTCTATCTGCACGAGGGCAAGACCGCAGGCATAGCCGGGGACTTGCGCCGTATGCTTGACGAGGATTTCCATTACAGGCTCGCCATGCGCCTGTATTCGGGAACAATCCGGCAGGCGGGAACGGAAGAGAGGGTTGCCGTACAAAAGGAAATGGAGCGTCCTGCCATAAAATTGGAAACGGTACCTCCGGCACAAGCGGTGGAAACTCCGACGGAGAAACCGCAATCCGCAGAGGAAAAGCCGGAGATAGAACCTCGTCCGAAATATTCCGCCGGAGTGCAGCTCACGTTGCTCGACCTCTGGGGCATGACGGAAGAGGTCAGCCAGCCTAAAACCGCCAAAAAGAAAAAAACGGCGAAAAAGGAAAGCCCGGCAAGGCGCGTTACGCCCAAGTCGCAGGTGCAGACCACACAGAATGTTACGGCTGTGCCGACGGCTTCCACCCCTAAGAATGTTACGGAAAACAAAGAGGCGAAAGCGGACAGTGCCGCCAAGCCTGCCGACCCGGACGACATCTATGCAAAGCTGGACTGGGAAACCAATCCTCCCATCAACGGCTTCTACGAGATGATGATGGGACTCACGCCGGAGCGCAGGAAGGAACTTCGGGAGCTGGCAAGGCAGCATAATGAGAAACAGGAAAACAGAACGGTTGCGACGGTCACGCCGGAAGTACCACGTGAACACCCCCGGCAGGAGAAAACACAGCCGGAGGTTGCCGCCACACCTGCCGCTACCGCTGCTCCACCGGAAGCGGTGGCGACTTCCCTTTTTCCCGACATCGAACCGGAAAAGCCGAAGGAGGAAGTCGTGGACCTTACGCCGCGTGCCTACCACCGCACGCCGGAGATGCACCTGCGCGAAGGGTCGTTAGTGACAGATTGGGGACGTCATAACATCGGCTATCTGAAGGACATCACACCATACGGGGCTACATTCCAGCCGCTCGACCTGAAAGGCTACCAGAAGGAGAAGGCGTTACAGTATGTTTTACTCCGTGACGCCTACGAGCGGCTGTACCGCTATGAATCGAACCTGCACGAAGCAAATGTCCAGTGGCGTGAGCATCTGAACACCTGTTACGATGAGTTCGTCATGCGTTACGGCAACCTCAACGCCAAGCAGAACGTGAAGCTGGTGATAATGGACGCGGGCGGGCGTGACATCCTTTCGCTGGAACGGGTGAAGAACGGAAAGTTTGTCAAGGCGGACATCTTCGAGCGTCCCGTTTCCTTCGCGGTGGAGAGCCATGCCAACGTAGGCTCTCCTGAAGAAGCACTGTCCGCGTCGCTCAACAAGTTCGGCACGGTCGATCTCGACTATATGCGGGAGATAACCGACAGCACGGCGGAGGAGTTGCTCACAGCCCTGCAAGGACGTATCTATTACAATCCGCTCGTGACCGGTTACGAGATCAAAGACCGTTTCATAGCCGGAAACGTGATAGAGAAGGCGGAACGCATAGAGGCTTGGATTGGTGACAATCCCGAAAATGAGCGTATGCCTGAAGTGAAACAGGCGTTGGAAGCCTTGAAAGACGCCGAACCGCCGCGCATCGCCTTCGAAGACCTTGATTTCAACTTCGGGGAACGATGGATTCCGACGGGTGTCTATGCCGCCTACATGAGCCGTCTGTTCGACACGGAGGTGAAAATCGCCTACTCCGCAAGCATGGACGAGTTTTCGGTGGCGTGCAGCCACAAGAACTTCAAGATATGGGACGAGTTCTGCGTGAAGGGCTATTACCGCAGTTATGACGGTATGCACCTCCTGAAACATGCCCTGCACAACACCTGCCCCGACATGATGAAGTCCATCGGCAAGGACGAGCATGGCAACGACATCAAGGTGCGCGACAGCGAGGGAATACAACTCGCCAACGCCAAGATTGACGAGATACGAAACGGTTTCTCCGAATGGCTCGAAGAGCAGTCGCCGCAGTTCAAGGAACGGCTGACGACGATGTATAACCGCAAGTTCAACTGTTTCGTACGCCCGAAGTATGACGGCTCGCACCAGACTTTCCCCGACCTCAATCTGAAAGGGCTGGCAAGCCGGGGCATCAGGAGCGTCTATCCCTCGCAGATGGATTGCGTCTGGATGCTCAAGCAGAACGGCGGCGGAATTTGCGACCACGAGGTTGGAACCGGCAAGACGCTGATAATGTGTATTGCAGCGCATGAAATGAAACGTCTGAACCTGGCGCACAAGCCGATGATTATCGGGTTGAAAGCCAATGTCGCGGAGATTGCTGCCACCTATCAGGCGGCATATCCCAATGCGCGTATTCTGTACGCTTCGGAAAAGGACTTTTCGACCGCCAACCGCGTGCGTTTCTTCAACAACATCAAGAACAACGACTACGATTGTGTCATCATGTCGCACGACCAGTTCGGCAAAATACCGCAGTCGCCGGAGTTGCAGCAACGCATCCTGCAAGCGGAACTTGACACGGTGGAGGAAAACCTCGAAGTGCTGCGCCAGCAGGGAAAGAACGTGTCGCGGGCGATGCTGAAAGGTCTGGAGAAGCGCAAGCACAACCTTGAAGCGAAGCTGGAGAAGGTGGAACACGCCATAAAGTCACGCACGGACGACGTGGTGGATTTCAAACAGATGGGCATCGACCACATCTTCATTGATGAATCGCACCAGTTCAAAAACTTGACGTTCAACACGCGCCATGACCGTGTGGCGGGGCTGGGAAACAGCGAGGGAAGCCAGAAGGCACTTAACATGCTCTTTGCCATACGCACCATACAGGAGCGCACAGGAAAAGACTTGGGTGCGACCTTCCTCTCCGGCACGACTATCAGCAACTCACTGACTGAATTGTACCTGCTGTTCAAGTACCTGCGCCCGAAGGAGCTGGAACGGCAGGACATAAGGTGTTTTGACGCTTGGGCGGCGATATTTGCCAAGAAGACGACGGATTTTGAATTTAACGTGACGAACAATGTGGTCCAGAAGGAGCGTTTCCGCTACTTCATCAAAGTGCCGGAGCTTGCCGCCTTCTATAATGAAATCACGGACTACCGCACGGCGGAGGATGTGGGCGTTGACCGCCCTGCCAAGAACGAGATACTGCACCACATACCGCCAACGCCGGAACAGGAGGACTTCATACAGAAACTGATGCAGTTCGCAAAGACTGGCGATGCCACCCTGTTGGGCAGACTGCCGCTTTCGGAAACGGAGGAAAAGGCGAAGATGCTTATCGCCACGGACTATGCCCGCAAGATGGCACTCGACATGCGTATGATAGACCCGAATTATGAAGACCACCCCGACAACAAGGCGAGTCACTGTGCCAAGATGATTGCGGAGTATTACCAAAAATACGACGCGCAGAAGGGAACGCAGTTCGTATTCTCTGATTTGGGGACATACCAGCCGGGAGACGGGTGGAACGTCTATTCGGAAATCAAGCGCAAGTTGACGGAGGACTACGGCATACCGCCAAGCGAGGTGCGCTTCATTCAGGAGTGCAAGACCGACAAGGCTCGGAAGGCGGTGATAGACGCCATGAATGCCGGAACGGTGCGTGTGCTGTTCGGCTCCACCTCCATGCTCGGAACGGGTGTGAACGCACAGAAACGGTGTGTGGCTATCCATCACCTTGATACACCGTGGCGACCGTCCGACCTGCAACAGCGTGACGGACGCGGAGTTAGAGCCGGAAACGAAATTGCCAAGCATTTCGCCGGGAACAACGTGGACGTAATAATCTACGCGGTGGAGAAGTCACTGGACAGCTACAAGTTCAACCTCCTGCATTGCAAGCAGACTTTCATCAGCCAGCTTAAAAGCGGTGCGATGGGTGCACGTACCATCGACGAGGGGGCTATGGACGAAAAATCGGGCATGAACTTCTCGGAGTACATGGCGTTGCTATCCGGCAACACCGACCTGCTGGACAAGGCGAAACTGGAAAAACGTATCGCCTCGCTCGAAGGGGAACGCAAGTCTTTCAACAAGGGCAGGCGTGATTCGGAGTTCAAGCTGGAGTCAAAGACAGCCGAGTTGCGTAACAACACGGCTGTCATAGATGCCATGACGGAGGACTGGAACCGCTTCCTTTCGGTGGCGCAGACCGACAGGGAGGGCAACCGCCTTAATATAATAAAGGTGGACGGTGTGGATTCCACCGATGAGAAGGTTATCGGAAAGCGTTTGCAGGAGATAGCGAAAAACGCCACTACGGGCGGGCTTTACACACAGGTCGGAGAACTTTACGGTTTTCCGATAAAGGTGGTGAGCGAGAGGATACTCAAAGAGGGATTGGAGTTTACCGACAACCGCTTCGTGGTAGAGGGGAACTACAAGTACACCTATAACAACGGACATCTGGCAATGGCTGACCCGTTGGCCGCCGCCCGCAATTTCCTCAACGCTTTGGAGCGCATCCCCTCCATCATCGACCAGTACAAGACTAAGAATGAAGTGCTGGAACGTGAGATACCGCAGTTGCAGGAGATAGCGGGCAAGGTGTGGAAGAAGGAGGAAGAACTGAAACAATTGAAGTCTGAACTTGCCGCACTTGACCGAAAAATACAACTGGAACTTGCGCCGCCCACGCCCGAAGTCGCCGAAAAGGAGAACGAAGGGCAACAGGTCAAGCCGGAAGCGGAAGATGTGCGGAACAGGCAGGCGCAATATTCCGAAAATGCACCGCCGCAGATACGCAATCCATCGGAAAGTATTATCCCCAATCACACCATAACTGGGCATCCGGGGCTGTATGCCAAGGAGGAAACCCGGTTCAAAGGATTGAAAATATAACCTTAGGAATTTTATCTGAAGTATTAATAGGGGCTATCCCAAAAGGTCTAAAAGTAAATTTTATCCTCTCTGCAAGTATCTGTAGGATGGTAACTGCATTTTTTCTTTTTGGGCAGCCCTTATTAAAATTTATTCTTATTTTAGGTTATATACATTCATGTCCATTTATGTAAAAAATTCCTGCTGACCTTGTTTATGTCTTGTCAGTCACCATTTGCAAAACCATATTTGACCCTCAAAGAGGCTGAATTTGATAAGCAACTTGCTACATACTCATAAAAGGAGCTAAATAGAACACGAATGGGAAATACTCAAATGCCAAACTAAAGAAGATATTGGCCAAAATAAACGCTATACCGAGAGAGAAACTTGATTTTTCAACTTCCTAAAACGGTGTTGTTCAAACATTTCTACTTATTTGTACTTACCAGTTGAACCTACGCTTCCCTAATAAAATGTCTATGGTAAAAAGTTAAAAAATCCTCCCACTTTTGTTAGATATATTTTTTTTCTTAATTTTGTAATCGTTATGCGGCAGTAATAATATACATATTAATACGAGTTAGTAATCCTGTAGTTCTCACATGCTACGAGGAGGTATTAAAAGGTGCGTTTCGACAACGCATCTAATGTAGTATATTATTGCTTAATCCAAATGAATATTATAAATTTAGGAATTCTTGCTCACATTGATGCAGGAAAAACTTCCGTAACCGAGAATCTGCTGTTTGCCAGTGGAGCAACGGAAAAGTGCGGCCGTGTGGATAATGGTGACACCATAACAGACTCTATGGATATAGAGAAACGTAGAGGAATTACTGTCCGGGCTTCTACGACATCTATTATCTGGAACGGGGTGAAATGCAATATCATTGACACTCCGGGACACATGGATTTTATTGCGGAAGTGGAGCGGACATTCAAAATGCTTGATGGAGCAGTCCTCATCTTATCCGCAAAGGAAGGCATACAAGCGCAGACAAAGTTGCTGTTCAATACTTTACAGAAGCTGCAAATCCCGACAATTATATTTATCAATAAGATTGACCGTGCCGGTGTGAATTTGGAGCGTTTGTATCTGGATATAAAAACAAATCTGTCGCAAGATGTCCTGTGTATGCAAACTGTTGTCGATGGATCGGTTTATCCAGTTTGCTCCCAAACATATATAAAGGAAGAATACAAAGAATTTGTATGCGACCATGACGACAACATATTGGAACGATATTTGGCGGATAGCGAAATTCCACCGACTGATTATTGGAATACGATAATCGCTCTTGTGGCAAAAGCCAAAGTCTATCCGGTGCTACATGGATCAGCAATGTTCAATATCGGCATCAATGAGTTGATGGACGCCATCACTTCTTTTATACTTCCTCCGGCATCAGTCTCAGACAGACTTTCAGCTTATCTCTATAAGATAGAGCATGACCCCAAAGGACATAAAAGAAGTTTTCTAAAAATAATTGACGGAAGTCTGAGACTTAGAGACGTTGTAAGAATCAACGATTCGGAAAAATCCATCAAGATTAAAAATCTGAAAACTATTTATCAGGGCAGAGAGATAAATGTTGATGAAGTGGGTGCCAATGATATCGCGATTGTAGAGGATATGGAAGATTTTCGAATCGGAGATTATTTAGGTGCTGAGCCTTGTTTGATTCAAGGATTATCTCATCAGCATCCCGCTCTCAAATCCTCCGTCCGGCCAGACAAGCCCGAAGAGAGGAGCAAGGTTATATCCGCTCTGAATACATTGTGGATTGAAGACCCGTCTTTGTCCTTTTCCATAAACTCATATAGCGATGAATTGGAAATCTCGTTATATGGTTTGACCCAAAAGGAAATCATACAGACATTGCTGGAAGAACGGTTTTCCGTCAAGATCCATTTTGATGAGATCAAGACTATCTACAAAGAACGACCTGTAAAAAAGGTCAATAAGATTATTCAGATCGAAGTGCCACCCAACCCTTATTGGGCCACAATAGGGCTGACTCTTGAACCCTTGCCGTTAGGGACAGGGTTGCAGATCGAAAGTGACATCTCCTATGGTTATCTGAACCATTCTTTTCAAAATGCCGTTTTTGAAGGAATCCGTATGTCTTGCCAATCAGGATTACATGGATGGGAAGTGACAGATCTGAAAGTGACTTTTACTCAAGCCGAATATTATAGCCCGGTAAGTACACCTGCTGATTTCAGGCAGCTGACCCCTTATGTCTTCAGGCTGGCTTTGCAACAGTCAGGTGTGGACATTCTCGAACCGATGCTATATTTTGAGTTGCAGATACCCCAGGAGGCAAGTTCCAAAGCTATTACAGATTTGCAAAAAATGATGTCTGAGATTGAAGACATCAGTTGCAATAATGAGTGGTGTCATATTAAAGGGAAAGTTCCATTAAATACAAGTAAAGACTATGCCTCAGAAATAAGTTCATACACTAAGGGCTTAGGCATTTTTATGGTTAAGCCATGCGGGTATCAAATAACAAAAGGCGGTTATTCTGATAATATCCGCATGAACGAAAACGATAAACTTTTATTCATGTTTCAAAAAACAATGTCATCAAAATAATGGAGCGGTCAGGAAATTTCTATAAGGCAATACGGTTGGGATATATACTTATCTCCATTCTTATCGGATGTATGGCATATAATAGCCTCTATGAATGGCAGGAGATAGAAGCATTAGAACTTGGCAATAAAAAAATAGACGAGCTCCGAAAAGAAATAAACAATATCAATATTCAAATGATAAAATTTTCTCTATTGGGTGAAACGATACTGGAATGGAACGATAAAGATATCGAGCATTACCATGCACGGCGTATGGCAATGGACAGTATGCTCTGCCGTTTCAAGGTCACCTATCCAGCAGAGCGCATCGATAGTGTGCGCAGTCTTTTAGAGGATAAGGAACGACAGATGTTCCAGATAGTCCGGTTAATGGATGAACAACAATCTATTAACAAGAAGATAGCCAATCAAATTCCGGTTATTGTGCAGAAAAGTGTGCAGGAACAGTCCAAAAAGCCAAAACGAAAAGGTTTCTTGAGCATCTTCGGCAAAAAAGAGGGAACGAAGCCAACGACAACAACGACTACGCTCCGTTCATCCAATAGAAACATGGTCAACGAACAGAAAGCGCAGAGCCGTCGATTGTCAGAACAAGCCGATAGTCTTGCTGCCCGTAATGCAGAACTTAACAGACAACTGCAAGGATTGATTTGCCAAATCGAAAAGAAGGTACAATCTGATTTACAAAATAGAGAAAGCGAGATAACAGCCATGCGTAAAAAATCATTTATGCAGATAGGCGGCTTGATGGGATTTGTTCTTTTGCTGTTGGTCATTTCCTATATCATCATACACCGTGATGCAAAGAACATTAAACGATACAAACGCAAGACAACGGATTTGATCGAGCAATTGGAACAGTCCATGCAACAAAATGAGGTACTCATAACCTCCCGAAAGAAAGCGGTACATACTATTACCCATGAGTTGCGTACACCACTGACGGCAATAACCGGCTATACCGAACTTTTGCGGAAAGAATGCAATAGCGGTAATAATGGGCAATATATCCAAAATATACTGCAATCCTCCGACCGTATGCGGGATATGCTCAACACTTTGCTTGACTTCTTCCGCCTGGACAACGGCAAGGAACAGCCCCGTCTGTCACCCTGCCGGATTTCTGCAATCACGCACACACTTGAAACGGAGTTCATGCCTGTTGCCGTGAACAAAGGGCTGTCCTTGTCCGTGAAGACTGGACACGATGCCATTGTATTGACCGACAAAGAGCGAATAATACAAATCGGGAATAACCTGCTGTCAAACGCTGTCAAGTTCACAGAAGAAGGCGGTGTTTCTTTGATTACTGAATATGATAATGGAGTTCTGACACTGGTCGTTGAAGATACAGGTACAGGCATGACAGAAGAGGAACAGAAACAAGCGTTCGGTGCGTTTGAACGTCTATCAAATGCCGCCGCAAAGGAGGGTTTCGGGCTTGGGCTTGCCATAATGCGTAATATTGTGTCGATGCTTGGCGGAACAATCCGTTTGGACAGCAAGAAAGGGAAAGGCAGTCGTTTCACAGTTGAAATTTCTATGCAGGAAGCTGAAGAACAGCTTGGATATACAAGCGATACACCTGTTTATCATAACAATAAATTCCATGATGTTGTCGCTATTGACAATGATGAGGTATTACTTCTGATGCTGAAAGAGATGTATTCCCAAGAAGGAATACACTGCGACACTTGCACCGATGCTGCGGCACTGATGGAAATGATACGCCAGAAAGAATACAGCCTGTTGCTGACAGACTTGAATATGCCCGGTATAAACGGTTTCGAATTGCTGGAACTGTTGCGTTCGTCCAACGTGGGCAATTCACCAACAATCCCGGTGGTTGTGGCAACCGCTTCGGGCAGTTGTAACAAAGGGGAACTATTGGCAAAAGGCTTTGCCGGATGCCTGTTCAAGCCGTTCTCCATATCGGAACTGATGGAAGTTTCCGACAAATGTGCCATAAAAGCGACACCGGACGGAGAACCTGATTTTTCAGCCTTGCTGTCTTACGGCAATGAAGCCGTCATGCTGGATAAGTTGATGACGGAAACTGAAAAAGAGATGCAGGCGGTACAGGATGCGGCAATAGAGAAAGACCTGCAAAAGCTGGATTCTCTTACACACCACCTGCGCAGCTCGTGGGAAGTACTACGTGCCGACCAACCGCTAAGGGAACTTTACGGATTGCTTCATGGCGATACACTCCCGGATGGTGAAGCGTTAAGCCGTGCTGTGACTGCCGTGTTGGAAAAAGGAGCGGAAATAATCCGGTTGGCAGAAAAGGAAAGGAGAAAATACGAAGATGGATAAGACAAAAATAATTGTGGTGGAAGACAACATTGTGTATTGCGAATATGTCTGCAATATGCTGTCACGGGAGGGCTACCACACTATGAAGG
This sequence comes from Phocaeicola salanitronis DSM 18170, assembly GCF_000190575.1. Taxonomy (NCBI): domain Bacteria; kingdom Pseudomonadati; phylum Bacteroidota; class Bacteroidia; order Bacteroidales; family Bacteroidaceae; genus Phocaeicola; species Phocaeicola salanitronis. Next base: position 2,958,582 of record NC_015164.1, read on the forward strand.
CTTACCATCTCTCAACCGCGAAGAAACATCTGCAACAGGCAACGGATAATGACATCGTGGTTGCCGACCTGCGTCTGCCTGACGGTAACGGTATAGACCTTTTGCGCTGGATGCGAAAGGAGGGAAAGATGCAACCCTTCATTATCATGACCGACTATGCCGAAGTGCATACCGCAGTGGAAAGCATGAAGCTCGGTTCGATAGACTATATCCCCAAACAGCTTGTGGAGGATAAACTGGTCCCTCTTCTCCGTTCCATACAGAAAGAACGACAGGCGGGACAACGCCGTATGCCCGTGTTTGCCCGTGAAGGTTCCGCCTTTCAGAAAATCATGCACCGTATAAGGCTGGTAGCCGCTACCGATATGAGCGTGATGATATTCGGAGAGAACGGAACAGGTAAAGAACATATTGCCCACCACCTGCACGACAAAAGTAAACGGGCAGGCAAGCCATTCGTGGCGGTGGACTGCGGTTCACTCACTAAAGAGCTTGCACCATCAGCTTTCTTCGGACACGTCAAGGGCGCGTTCACGGGTGCGGATAGTACCAAGAAAGGGTATTTCTATGAAGCGGAAGGCGGCACGCTGTTTCTGGACGAGGTGGGCAACCTTGCGTTAGAAACCCAACAGATGTTACTCCGTGCCATACAAGAGAGGCGGTATCGCCCGATCGGTGACAAATCGGACAGAAGTTTCAATGTTCGCATCATCGCCGCCACCAATGAGGATCTGGAGGCGGCAGTGAGTGAAAAGCGTTTCCGGCAGGATCTGTTTTACCGTCTGCATGACTTCGGGATAACCGTTCCGCCCTTGCGTGACTGTCAGGAGGACATCTTGCCGTTGGCGGAGTTCTTCCGCGAGATAGCCAACAAGGAATTGGAATGCAATGTGAGCGGTTTCAGTTCCGAAGCACGTAAAGCGTTGCTGACACACGCATGGCCGGGCAACGTGCGGGAACTTCGGCAAAAGATAATGGGAGCTGTATTGCAAGCGCAGGAAGGTGTGGCGACGAAAGAACATCTGGAGCTTGCCGTAATCAAACCTACCTCACACGTCAGTTTCGCCCTGCGCAATGACGTGGAGGATAAGGAACGGATATTACGGGCGTTGAAACAGGCAAACGGCAACCGGAGTGTCGCCGCAGAACTGCTCGGAATAGGCAGAACAACACTATACAGCAAACTTGAAGAGTATGGACTTAAATATAAATTCAAGCAATCATAGCCCGTAATTCACTGAATTTGGCTATCTTTGCATAACATTTGAGAAAAACGGCGATTGGCAGGAGCTTTTTGCCGCCAACATATAGGATAAGACCGCAAGGCGTTTCAAGCGAAAATCTGGTAAATTGGAACTACGGAGACGATTGCGTGATGCTTATGCTATGCTTATGCATAGCGTGCATTCACGTACTCTCCGTAAAGGCTTTACCAGAGCCATCGCTTGAAGGTAGTGTGAATTGCACGCTACTTTTTTTACCCTTGCCTAACGAAAGGAAACGATTATGGGTAAAGTTCAGATTCTCGCCGTACTGACGATGGACGGATGTCTTTCTTCAGAGTTATATGATAAAGCACATCAGGATTTGTGCCTTGACCGTTGCGGTCTTGATGAAATCAGGGAGAAAGCCCTTTACCATGTCACACCGGACTATTCCATTTCAATGCTGCACGAATGGCGGAAAGACGGTACAAACATTCGTTACCTCGCGGAAGCCACACCAGACACGTCGGACTATATCAACGGACTGCTGCGTATGCACGCTGTGGACGAAATCATACTATACACCGTTCCTTTCATCGCGGGAACAGGACGGCATTTTTTCAAATCGGCTCTGCCGGAGCAACACTGGACGCTTTCCTCCTTGAAAAGCTATTCCAACGGTGTATGTCGCATTATCTATATCCTTGATAAAAAAGCAAGATAGCCAAAATGTGCGGCAAGCATACATTTCTATTTTCAGGAATAGAATAAATGTTCTGATTACAAACAATTTAAGTCGGAGATAATTTGTCCTTGTGAAAAAATATTGAATTTTATGCCTTTGAAATCCAGCACCTTGTAAAATTGAGTGTTGGATTTAATATTTTCTGCCGCGCTTTTTGCCAATTATATTTATGTGCGCACGCAGAAAACAAAGTGTAATTTTCAAAATTGACAGAACCATGAATTATTTCTTGTTGGCGGAAACCGACTTTTTCCGCCTGATAAACGAAGCCGGCGACTGCAATATGGAAACGGCATACACGGCTTTCGCCACCCAAGTGATCGAACTGTGCAACGGCGGCATGGACATGAACCTTACCGTCATCGCGCTTGCCTACATCGAAATCGAGTTGCAGCACCATCCCGTGCGTAATCTGTCAGAAGAAAAAAGAGAGATTGCCGCCTACGTCAGCAAGGCTCTGTCTTTCGTAAGAAAGATGCAGAAATTCCTTGCCACGCCCCAAGTGCCACCACTAATATCCGCCAATAACGCAACAGAAACCACCGCCAGCCTCCTGCAATGGACGGGCAATGCCATCGACCTCGTGGAACTTATCTACGGCATCGACGAGATGGGCTGCATCAACAACGGCAACATGCCGCTCAAACAGCTTGCCCCGCTCCTTTACAAGATATTCGGGGTTGAGTCGAAGGACTGCTACCGTTTCTACACCGACATCAAACGCCGGAAGAACGAAAGCCGCACCTACTTCCTTGACAGAATGCAGGAGAAATTGAACGAGAGGATGCTGCGCGATGATGAGTTGGATCGTATGAGGAGATAAAAAACAAATTCATTAGAATAAATCACATCAATTCAATTCATTATTTTGTTATATTAGAAAAAGATATTAACTTTGCATTGAAATTGATATAGTCATAATTCAGATGAACTCAATACACGATATAACAGACTACATTATCTTACGAGTAAAATCGGAAGATAGATTTGCGTCTTTAATAAATTTAAAGTTGCAGAAGTTATTGTATTATGTTCAAGCATGGTCTTATGGTATCAATAAAAAACCTATGTTTGACGGCGAGTTTGAAGCATGGATTCATGGTCCGGTAAATCGAGAAATCTACAATCGATTTAATTCTACAAAATATCTCTATTCAGAAATCAATATTGATGATTGCATGAATCACAATGTGAGTTTATCATCAGAAGACGCTGAATTTATTGACTTTATATTGGAGAATTATCTTAAATATAGCGGTGCTGAATTAGAACGATTGTCCCACAATGAGATGCCTTGGATTGAAACACGTGGAGATTTAAATGTAAATGAGCGTTGTGACAAGGTTATTACTCCAGAACTAATGATTGAGTATTATGGGAAAAAATGGGAAACTATTAAATCTTAATTCAGATTCTCCTAAATACGGAAACAAATCATTAGTTACCAAAGAACAAGAAAATGAGTTAAAGAGAAGGAAGATAACTTTTTCCTTCTCTTACTTTAAGCAGATACCTAATTTTCAGATTGGAGAGTGTTCTAAGGGATGGCATATTGGGCTTCTTGAACGATTAGGTGCTTTGGGTACTATGACACCGCAAGAAGTATTAGAAGAAAATAGAGGTAGTATTGCATTAAGATGTCATCCAATAGATTGGAGTGCTAAAAACATTCCTATTCAACGAAAAGATTTAGATTGGCTACCAAAAGAAATATTGGACAATGAGACAGATTTTCCAATAATGCAATTTTCGATAACAAAAAGTACGGGGCGTATTGTAGGTTATTTTGATCGGGATTCTTCTATATTTCACATAGTATTATTAGATCCTGAACATAATATACAACCGGCAAAGAAAACTAATTATCAAATACAACCAACTACAAAAGGGTTATCTCAATATGATGATTTATTAAATAAGTTGGAACGAATTAAAAGTATCGTATCAGATTGTTCTGATAAAAAGTGCAAATTGCATTCACATATTAGTGTTATAGAAGAATTACATGACAATATTGTTTATATAGGACTTGATAATGACTTCTATAGCACTTATCAAGAAATCTTAAAGAAAATTCCATTGCAAAAAATTTTGGAAAACGGAATCTTAGTAAGTATGGATAATGCTTAAGTTCTAAAAAAATGAAGAAAGGTTTATGGTAAGCCTTTCTTCATTTTTTTATTTACTTCTGCTGCAACAAATGCTTCAGGTTGTCATCGCCTGCGATGCGCTCCAGTTCATCCTGCACAATCTGCTTCACCTCTTCCTTGATGCGCCGGTAGTTCGCCTGCACCGTTTCCTTCATGTGGTCGTTGCCGTCCTCGTCCGTGAAATCGGTAATGACAGGAATTTTCTTGTAGGCACTTTCCTCCCGTTTGACCTTTTCGGCATCCACCACAATCTCGCAGTGGAAAATCTTCTGCTCGATGCGCTCGTTGAAGTTGTCGGACACAGAACCGACAAACATACCCTGCGTAAGACCGGAAATCTTGCTCGGCGGGATGAGCGCGTCCATCTGCGTGTTGATGGAGGTGGACACGTCCTGCCGGTTGATGGAGATGGACTGCCGTTTCTGCAACACCTTACCGAACCGTTCCGATAGTGTCTTTGCCGTTTCGCCTACCACCTGCCCGGAAAAGATATTGCCGACAGTGTTCATCACCACCTTCGCCTCCTTGTCCCCGTAGTCTCGCACCAACTGGCTGAAATCCTGAAAACCCAGACACACGGCAACCTTGTTGCTTCGGGCGGTAGCTATAAGATTGTCCAGCCCTTTGAAGTATATCGTGGGCAGCTCGTCAATGATGACCGACGACTTCAGCATCCCCTTCTTGTTGATGAGTTTCACGATGCGGGAGTTGTACAATCCGAGTGCCGCCCCGTAGATGTTCTGGCGGTCGGGATTGTTGCCCACGCATAGGATTTTCGGCTCTTCGGGATTGTTGATGTCCAGCGTAAACTCGCTGTCCGACATCACCCAATAGAGCTGCGGTGAAATCATCCTTGAAAGCGGAATTTTCGCCGACGCTATCTGCCCCATGAGCTGCTCCGCAGCCCCTCCGAGCCAAGCGTCCATGAATGGTGAAAGGTAGTTCTCCAGCTCCGGGTAAGAGGTCAGTATCGGAAATATATCCTCGTAACGGCGGTTCAGAAACTCGATGGCATGAGGAAAAGTGCAATACTTCCCGTTCTGATAGATTTTGAGATACCAGATAATGCTGGCAAACAGAATGATAGGAGACTCCACGAAGAAGTCGCCCTGCTTTTGCACCCACGTTTTATTGAGGTTGAGCATTATCGTGTAGGCACTCTCGTAAGCGTCCGTAATATCCTCCATGAAATCCGGGTGAATGGGATTGCAACGGTGTGAACGGCGCGGGTCGTCGAAGTTGATTACATAGAATTTCGGTTTCACCTTGTAGCCCTCCGGGTGGTTCAGCAAATGGTTATAGGCAATAGTGGACAAGTCGCTGAATTTGAAGTCATATACATACATCGAAAATCCCTTTTCAATCTGTTGCTTGATAAAATTGTTTACAACGGCGTATGACTTGCCGCTGCCCGGCGTACCCAACACGATGGACGCACGGAAGGGATTAACCACATTGATCCAGCCGTTGTTCCAGCGTTTCCTGTAATAGAAACGTGTCGGCAGATTGACCGAATACTCGCTTTCGATAAGCCTCGTTTCCTGCATGAAACTCTCGTTCTCGTTGTTGAAAACATCCTCCATCAAATTGTGTTTCAACAGACGGCTCATCCACAGACCTCCCATCAGCAGGCAGACATAGCCCGTTCCAATGGTAAGGACATATAGTCCCGTCACCGCTTCAAGCGGCAGCGGCAGGGGCAGCAACCACCAGTTCAGGAAAAACAGCACGAACCCGACGGCAAATGCTGTCCAGATTCTCCCCCAAGTGATTTTCTCACCCTTGACACCTTTCGTACCCAGACAGGACAGGGCAAGCAAAAGGACGGAAAACAGTTTCGTGTACAGTATGGAATGGAACAACCCCGCCGTGCGGTCGAAGTTCAGAAGGATTTTGTCCACCACGCCGATGTTCACGCCCCACATCCTGATGGCTTCGTAGCAGAACCAGTACACGTTCATGACCACTAAAATGATACTCACGGCACGCAGAAAATCCATGATTTTCGCCAATGCCCTCAAATCGTCTTCTTGTGACATACATTGATTTTTTAATTGTTGATACTCTGATTACATACCCAAGCCCTTGCGCTTTTTCTTCTTTTTGCGCTTCATTGCCCGGATGAAAGCCTCTTCCTCGGCATCGGTCGCCGGACCTTCGGGAGTGAGCAAGCCCATACCGCCCGACATGTCTTCACGGTCGTATGCGGTCTGCCCATATACCTTGTCCGCAACATCCGCCGGGATGGAAAGCGGTATAGGCGGTTGTCCGGCGTATGGCAGTGTGAAGTGTTCCTGCAAGGCATTCGCCGAAAGTTCCTTACCCATGCGCGAACCGTTCAGCACGCATCCCGTGCGGTGGTCGATGAAGGTAGCCCCATAGATGCGCCCTTCCTCTGTGTAGCGCAGCACGGTATCTATGCCCTTCTCTTTGAGCCGGGAAATAAACCTGTCCTTGTCATAAGTGCCTTGCAGCACGGAAAGGACGGTGCGTTTCGTCATGTCTGCCAGTTTCCTGTCCTTGATTTCCGATTTGGAACGGACAAACTTCTTCTGCACGGCTTCATAGCCTGCGGACTTCCCGAAGAGCGAGGACTTGAACGGATTGCCAACTTTGTTACCCCTGTCGTCCGTGACGGAATAGACCAGCCCGTGATACTCCCGTCCGCGCACGTTTCCCCTCGCTTCCTCCACCGTCATATTATATAAGGAAAGGAGCGCACGGTATTCGCCCATCGTCTGGAAGCGGTACTGCCCGTTCAGAGCCTTCACGGTGTTGCCCACCTGCTTTTTCACATCGCCAGCCGATGCATCCACCTTGCGCAACGGGTTATCCAATCCCTGATTTTTTCGTTCTGCCGGATGCAATCCATACTTCTGTTCCAGTTCCCTGCGAATACGGTCGCTGCGGCGGTAGAGAAAATCCCGGTTGAGCCTTTTACCGTTCTCGTCCACGTTGACCGTCACGATGTGCAGGTGGTGGCGGTCGATGTCCTCGTGCTTGAATACAAGATAAGGCTGGTTTCCGAAACCGAGTTTTTCCAGATACTCGCGGGCGATATTCTGCAACTCAATATCGGTCAGCACATCCTCCGGGTGCGGGTTGAGTGAGATATGCACCACCGGCTTCTCGACCTTCATCTGCGGTGGCAGGAAGGTGTGGAAACCCTCCATCGCCTTGCTTATGTCCACCGTTCCCGAACCGTCATTGTAGATGCGGTTGGTGGTGAGAAGCCGCCCCTGCGCCTCGTTAATCTTCTCCCCGTTGTAGGCAATCGCGCCGTACAACGAGTTTCCTACACTGATTTTTGCGACCATTTTGCTTCCATTTCTCTCGACAATTCCACAATCTGACGGCTCAGTTTCACGAGTTCGACGGTGTGTTGCTCCAGCTTGTAGAGCAACGCCATCGCCTTTTTCTCGGAAAAATGCAGCCTCAATTCCTTCACGACTTGGTTGTAATTCGTACCCACGGCGCGGAACTGCGCGTGAAAATCCGACAGCTTGGTGTAGTAGTCCACCAGCGTCTTGTCCACCTTCAGCACCTTGAACGGTTGCCCGAAGAAGTGCGCTTTGAGGAAAACCGACCGTGCATAGACACCCGATTTTCCGAACATGGCGAGGAAACGGTTGTGTTCCTCCTCGTTGAAACGGACGGTGTACCGGTACACCGCCGGATCAAGTTTGGGATTTCTCCCTGCTTTGCTTTTCCTTTTCTCTTTCATATCACTTTGGATTTAGCGGATTGACGGCATAAGCCGCCGCTTCTGTTCACGGCACCGCAGTTCTGAAAGGCTTTCCGACTTCGGAGGGAAAGCCCGTCCCCTGCAAGGGCAAGTGCTTTTCCGGGATGCTCAAATCATTTTGAGCGGCTGAAAAGACATCTTGCTATGTTCAGGTGAACATAAAAATCCGTCAGGGGACGGATTGGGAAAATACCTTTCAGGACTCCGGGCCGCGCGTCATCGGCGAACCCTGCTGTCCGGGTGCAAAGTTACGCCCTTAAAGCGGTATCGGACAGATGCTTGACCCGGTCAATGACTGCCAACCGGCGCAACGTGCCGCCACTTGCCGGAGAAGTGATACAGGTTCCAAAATATACTTGTTTATTTGCAGCATGATTCAAGAAACGAACGATTTGAAGATATGATAAACGGAACATTCAAATACCCGGAAATCCGCTTCTTCGGATACTTGCCGAAACGGATACCCGAACCGTCGGAAACCCGGTTCTCCGACAATTCGGTGACGTATGGATTCAATGACTTCATGACGCAATGTCGTCAATCACCATTTGTCCGACGCACCGCTTCACCACAGAACCGGATACGCGACGACCCGCCTGCGTGTGTAGTCACGGAAGCGGATGGTGCGACAGCCAAATCCGTATGGAAACAGAAAAACAAATCATCAACAATTAAAATAAATGGAACTATGAGTAAGGAAATCTTCGTTGCATTCGCAACACAGAAAGGTGGCATCGGCAAATCCACTGTCACGGCACTTGCCGCCAGCTACCTGCACAACGTGAAAGGCTACAATGTCGCCGTCGTGGACTGCGACGACCCGCAGCACAGCATCCACGGGCTGCGCGAACACGAAATGGGGCTTATCGACAGCAGCACCTACTTCAAGGCTCTCGCTTGCGACCATTTCCGCCGGATCAAAAAGAACGCCTACACCATCGTCAAAAGCAATGCGGTGAACGCCCTCGACGATGCCGAGAGGATGATTGCCACTGAGGACGTGAAACCCGACGTGGTGTTCTTCGACATGCCCGGCACACTCCGAAGCAACGGCGTGATAAAGACGCTCTCGCAGATGGACTACATTTTCACTCCGCTGAGTGCCGACCGCTTTGTCGTGGAGAGTACCCTGAAATTCGTCACGATGTTCCGCGACAGGCTGATGACTACCGGACAGGCGAAAACAAAGGGGCTGCATCTGTTCTGGACGATGGTGGACGGCAGGGAGAGGAACGACTTGTACGGCATCTACGAGGAAGTGATAGCCGAAATGGGCTTTCCGGTACTTTCCACCCGCTTGCCCGACAGCAAGAAGTTCCGCCGTGACCTTTCGGAAGAGCGCAAGAGCGTTTTCCGCTCCACCATCTTCCCGATGGACACGGCACTGCTGAAAGGGAGTGGCATCCGGGAGTTTTCCGAAGAGATAAGCGACATCATCAGACCGCAGTGAGCATGGGCAGCAGGAAAGTGAACACGGAAGGCATCGACGAGGAACTGCTGTTAGCCTCCATCGGGCGGCGCACACAGGACGGGACACTGCGCCCCGCACAGGAAGTACCCGCAGCTGCACCGACCGAAGAGGACACCGCCGCACCGGAACCATCTCCTGTGCAACCCGTAACACGGGAAAAAGCGCAGAGGGAAAGTGGACGCCGGAAAAGGCAGGACGAGGACTACAACGAGCTATTCCTGCGCCGCAACGAGATAAAGACCCGCCAATGTGTCTATATCAGCCGTGACGTCCACGGCAAGATCCTCAGAATCGTGAACGACATCGCCGGAGGGGAAATCTCAGTAGGCGGATATGTGGATACCGTGCTGCGCCAGCATCTGGAACAGCACAAGGAGAGAATCAACGAACTGTACAAGAAACAACGTGAAGATCTGATTTGAAAATGGAAAAAGAAATGACACCGAATGAAAAAAGACCACAGCAAGACTGCGGAGGTATGTTTACCCAAGTGCAGGCGAGTGTGGAAATACTGTCGCCTGTCCCGGTAAGCGGCAAATGCAGTGAGAAGGACTATGAACGCCTGTTCATCCGCGACCCGGAAGTAAAGGCACGTGAGGGGAAGATGGCGTATGTGCGCCCGGAGTACCACGAGCGTATCATGCGTATCACCCGTGTAATCGGGCATGACCGGCTTACGCTGTCCGCTTACATCGACCATGTGCTGACGCACCACTTCAACCAGTGCGAAGATGCGATAAAGAGCCTTTATGCCCGAAATTACAATTCAGTATTCTAACCAAAAACGGAAGGATATGAATTACACAATCAGCATGACAGACATTCTGCTGGCGGTATCGGTCGGCTGCAACCTCTGGTTCCTGTTCCTGCTCCTTTACGAGCGCATCATGGACACGCGGATTGTCCGCTTCTTCAAGGGCATTGTCGGATTATGGCGGTCACTGGACGGGAATGAGGCTAAACGCATAGCGGCACACGAGGAAGTCCCTGCGGAAAAGGCGGACATCATCGGCAAGAGCCGTTTCAGGATGGCATCCACCCGGACAACCGCTGCCATACCGACGCAAGAAGCCGCCACTATTGAAAAAGGCATTGAGCTGTCGGAGGAAGAGGCTACTTTTGACGACGGAAAAACGGGAAACGCATCCCGCCCGGCACAAGTCCCGGAGGAAAAACTCGATGAGACCTTCACGAGCATACCGCCGGAGGAACTGGGATACGGGGACGACGAACCGGAAGAGGACGCCTCGGACACGCCACGGGCTTCGGGCAGCAGCTTTGACGAGATTGACGACGCCTGCAAGACCGCCAAAAACCCGGACGCGACACAGGCGGAACGTGAAAAGGCGGCTAAGGTGTTCACCGACATGGAGGGCACGGAGTTGTACGAGAAAATGATGGAAGGCTCTTCGGAGATAGGCATCCGCATCAAGGGGCTTATCGAGATTCGGCTGAAGAAATCTGAAAAGGAGTTCGTCGTGCCGGACAACATCGAGGAGTTCGACATTCGCAACTATGTATGACAACAATAAAAGAAATGAACATGAAAGAATGACATCAACCCACGCGGCGAGGAAACGCAAGGCGCATCCCCATCCGCAACGGACACGCCCACGTCCGTGGAAACAAACGGGCATCCACTAAAACCAAAGTAAAGAAACAAAGTATCAACCGCCCGACAAAGGACCATCCACCCTTTTGACGGCAAAAAACAAGAACAGTTTATGAACAAGAACATCTTGAAAAACAGAAAAGCAATCCTCTCCGCGGCACTTGTCATCGCCGCAACCGCCTCCGCTTTCGCGCAGGGAAACGGCATCGCGGGCATCAACGAAGCCACCTCTATGGTGAGTTCTTATTTCGACCCCGGAACTAAACTGATATACGCCATCGGTGCAGTCGTCGGGCTTATCGGGGGCGTAAAAGTGTACGGCAAGTTTTCATCGGGCGACCCCGACACCAGCAAGACAGCCGCCTCGTGGTTCGGCGCGTGCATCTTCCTGATTGTTGCCGCCACCATCCTGCGCTCATTCTTCCTTTAATAAATAATGTATGGCTGAATACCCAATCAACAAGGGTATCGGCCGTCCGGTAGAGTTCAAGGGCTTGAAGGCACAGTACCTCTTCATCTTCTGCGGAGGTCTGCTGGCTCTCTTCGTCCTGTTCGTCATCCTCTACATGGTCGGTATCGACCAGTGGATATGTATCGGCTTCGGCGCGGCATCGTCCTCCCTCCTTGTATGGCAGACCTTCGCGCTGAACGCCCGGTACGGTGAACACGGGCTGATGAAATTAGGAGCGGCACGGAGCCATCCCCGATACCTTATCAACCGGCGGCGGATAACCCGTCTGTTCAAACGACAACGAAAGGAAGAAAGACAATGAGGAATACATCGAAAATGACAACACTGGAAAACAGGTTCCCACTTTTAGCGGTGGAGCATGGCTGCATCATCTCAAAGGACGCCGACATCACGGTGGCTTTCGAGGTGGAACTACCGGAACTTTACACCGTGACGGGTGCGGAGTACGAGGCGATACACAGTTGCTGGTGCAAGGCTATCAAGGTGCTGCCGGACTACTCCGTCGTCCACAAACAGGACTGGTTCATCAAGGAACGCTACAAACCGGAGCTTCAGAAGGACGACATGAGCTTTTTAAGCCGCTCTTTCGAGCGTCACTTCAACGAGCGTCCGTACCTGAAACACACCTGCTACCTCTACCTGACCAAGACAACAAAGGAGCGTAACCGGATGCAGAGCAATTTCAGCACGCTGTGCCGGGGACATATCATCCCGAAGGAGCTGGACAGGGAAACCACGACCAAGTTCTTGGAAGCCTGCGAACAGTTCGAGCGCATCATGAACGACAGCGGGCTTGTCAGGCTGCGCCGCCTCTCCACCGATGAGATTGTGGGTACTGAGGGAAAGACGGGACTTATTGAACGCTACTTCTCGCTCATGCCGGAAGGTGACACCACCTTGCAGGACATCGAGCTTTCGGCAAGGGAGATGCGCATCGGCGACAACCGCCTGTGTCTGCACACCCTCTCCGACGCGGAAGACCTGCCGGGCAAGGTGGCTACCGACACCCGTTACGAGAAGCTCTCCACCGACCGGAGTGACTGCCGACTGTCATTCGCCTCCCCGGTGGGGCTTCTGCTCTCCTGCAACCATATCTACAACCAGTATGTGCTGATAGACAACAGTGAGGAAACCTTGCAGAAGTTCGAGAAGTCCGCCCGTAACATGCAGTCGCTATCTCGCTATTCAAGGAGCAACAGCATCAACCGCGAGTGGATAGACCAATACCTGAACGAAGCCCATTCCTACGGACTGACCTCGGTACGGGCACACTTCAACGTCATGGCGTGGAGCGACGATGCGGAGGAACTGAAGCATATCAAGAACGACGTGGGCAGCCAGTTGGCAAGCATGGAATGCGTGCCGCGCCACAACACCATCGACTGCCCGACACTCTACTGGGCGGCGATACCCGGCAATGCGGCGGACTTCCCGGCGGAAGAGAGTTTCCACACCTTCATCGAACAGGCGGTGTGCCTGTTCACAGAGGAAACCAACTACCGCAGCTCGCTCTCGCCCTTCGGCATCAAGATGGTGGACAGGCTCACGGGAAAACCGCTGCACCTTGACATCTCCGACCTGCCCATGAAGCGAGGTATCACGACCAACCGCAACAAGTTCGTGCTGGGTCCTTCGGGCAGCGGCAAGTCTTTCTTCATGAACCACCTCGTGCGCCAATATTATGAGCAAGGCGCACATGTGGTATTGGTGGACACGGGAAACTCCTATCAGGGCTTGTGCGGCATGATCCGACGCAAGACAGGCGGAGCGGACGGTGTGTATTTCACCTACACGGAAGATAAGCCCATCAGCTTCAACCCGTTCTACACCGACGATTACATCTTCGACGTGGAGAAGAAGGACAGCATCAAGACCCTGTTGCTGACGCTCTGGAAGTCGGAGGACGACAAGGTGACAAAGACGGAGAGCGGCGAGCTGGGCAGTGCCGTGAGTGCCTATATTGAGCGCATCCAATCCGACCGTAGCATCGTGCCGTCGTTCAACACCTTCTACGAGTATATGCGTGACGACTACCGCAAGGAACTGGCACAGCGTGACATCAAGGTGGAGAAGTCCGACTTCAACATCGACAACATGCTCACCACCATGCGGCAGTATTACCGGGGCGGGCGTTACGATTTCCTGCTCAACTCCACGGAGAACATCGACCTGCTCGGCAAGCGGTTCATCGTCTTCGAGATAGATTCGATTAAAGAAAACCGCGAACTGTTCCCCGTCGTGACCATCATCATCATGGAAGCCTTCATCAACAAGATGCGGCGGCTGAAAGGCGTGCGGAAACAGCTTATCGTGGAAGAGGCTTGGAAGGCCCTCTCATCGGCGAACATGGCTGAATATCTGCGCTATATGTATAAGACGGTCAGAAAATATTACGGCGAGGCAATCGTGGTGACGCAGGAGGTGGACGACATTATCAGTTCTCCGGTGGTCAAAGAGAGCATTATCAACAACTCGGATTGTAAAATCCTGCTTGACCAAAGGAAATATATGAACAAGTTCGACCAGATACAGGCGTTGCTCGGACTGACGGAAAAGGAGAAGTCGCAGATACTCTCCATCAACATGGCGAACAACCCTTCACGGCTCTACAAGGAGGTGTGGATAGGCTTGGGCGGCACGCAGTCGGCGGTCTATGCCACGGAGGTCAGCGCGGAAGAGTATCTGGCGTACACCACCGAGGAAACGGAAAAAGTGGAGGTTTACCGTCTGGCGGAGAAGCTGGGCGACGACATCGAAGCCGCCATCCGGCAGCTTGCCGAAAGGCGGAGAAACAAGGAATAACTAAAAAACAGAATGTATCAACCAAAAAAGAAAAACGCGTATGAATTTACCAAAAGTGAAAATGCTGCAAGTCAGCAAGTGCCTTATCGGATTGGCGGTCATGATGCTGCAATCCTGCGACGTGGCCGACAACCGCCGCGACATGCTGTGCGGGAACTGGGAGAGCGTGGAGGGAAAACCTGACGTGCTTATCTACAAGGAGGGCGAAGCCTACAAAGTGACGGTGTTCCGTCGTAGCGGTCTGCGCCGCAAGCTCAAGCCGGAAACCTATCTCTTGCAGGAGGAGAACGGCAACCTGTTCATGAACACCGGCTTCCGCATCGACGTGTCCTACAACGAGGCCACGGATGTGCTGACTTTCTCGCCAAACGGGGACTATGTGCGGGTGAAGCCGCAGCCGGGACATCCGACCGAAGAATAACAACCACTAAAATCCAAAGTAACATGAGAACAAGAATAACAATGATTATCTGCCTGTGCCTGCTTTTCGCGGGCAGGGCAAGCGCACAGTGGGTCGTAAGCGATCCGGGCAATCTAGCGCAGGGCATCATCAATGCCTCCAAAAACATCATCCATACCTCCAAGACCGCCACGAACATGGTGAGCAACTTTCAGGAGACGGTGAAAATCTATCAGCAGGGCAAGAAGTATTACGATGCCCTCAAATCGGTGAACAATCTGGTCAAGGACGCCCGCAAGGTGCAGCAGACCATCCTGATGGTGGGCGACATCACAGACATCTATGTGAACAGTTTCCAACGGATGCTCCGTGACGGGAATTTCAGACCCGAAGAGCTTTCCGCAATCGCTTTCGGCTACACGAAACTGCTGGAGGAAAGCAACGAAGTGTTGACGGAACTCAGGAACGTGGTGAACATCACCACGCTCTCCATGACCGACAAGGAGCGCATGGACGTGGTGGAACGCTGCCACTCGAAGATGAAGCGTTACCGCAACCTCGTGAGCTACTACACGAACAAGAACATCTCCGTGAGTTACCTGCGTGCGAAAAAGAAGAACGACCTCGACCGCATCATGGGGCTGTACGGGAACATGAACGAAAGATACTGGTAGCCTATGAAGTTCGACAACCTTCATCAGATTTTACGTTCACTTTATGAGCAGATGATGCCGCTGTGTGGGGACATGGCTGGTGTGGCGAAAGGCATCGCCGGGCTGGGTGCGCTGTTCTACGTCGCCTACCGGGTATGGCAGTCGCTGGCGAGAGCTGAACCGATAGACGTATTCCCGATGCTCCGTCCTTTTGCCATCGGTCTGTGCATCATGTTCTTCCCGACTGTGGTGCTGGGCACGATAAACAGCATCCTCTCACCCGTCGTACAGGGCACGGCAAAGATGCTGGAGGCGGAAACGCTGGACATGAACCGATACCGGGAGCAGAAGGACAAACTGGAATACGAGGCGATGGTACGCAACCCCGAAACCGCCTACCTCGTGTCCAACGAGGAATTTGACAAGCAACTGGAGGAACTCGGCTGGTCGCCCTCCGACATGGTGACGATGGCGGGAATGTATATCGACCGGGGAATGTACAACATGAAGAAGAGCATCCGCGACTTCTTCCGCGAGATACTCGAACTGCTGTTCCAAGCCGCCGCCCTCGTGATAGACACCGTCCGCACCTTCTTTCTCGTGGTGCTGGCGATTCTCGGTCCGATAGCCTTCGCCCTGTCGGTATGGGACGGTTTCCAAAACACGCTCACGCAGTGGATATGCCGCTATATACAGGTCTATCTGTGGCTACCGGTATCGGACATGTTCAGCACCATACTGGCGAAGATACAGGTTCTGATGCTGCAAAACGACATCGAGCGGATGCAGGCAGACCCGAACTTCTCGCTGGATTCGAGCGACGGGGTGTATATCGTATTCCTCTGCATCGGCATCATCGGCTACTTTACCATTCCCACCGTTGCGGGCTGGATTATCCAAGCCGGAGGCATGGGCGGTTACGGTCGCAACGTGAACCAGATGGCGGGACGAGCCGGAAGCATGGCGGGCAGCGTGGCGGGTGCAGCCGCAGGAAACGCAGTCGGACGTGTCGGCAAATTGCTGAAATAATCAATGTGCAATCATAAATTGGAAAATATAAATGGAATTCAAATCACTTAGAAACATCGAATCGTCGTTCAGGCAGATACGCCTGTTCGGTATCGTCTTCCTCTCGCTGTGCGCCGTGGTGACGGTGTGGAGCGTGTGGAACTCCTACCGTTTCGCAGAGAAGCAACGGGAGAAAATCTATGTGCTGGACAACGGCAAGAGCCTGATGCTCGCCTTGTCTCAGGATTTGTCGCAGAACCGCCCGGCGGAGGCACGGGAACATGTGCGCCGTTTCCACGAGATGTTCTTCACGCTATCACCTGAAAAAAGCGCGATTGAACACAACGTGAAACGTGCCTTGCTGCTGGCGGACAAGAGCGTGTACCACTATTATTCGGACTTCGCGGAGAAGGGGTACTACAACCGCATCATCGCCGGGAACATCAACCAAGTGCTGAAGGTGGACAGCGTGGTGTGCGACTTCAACGCCTATCCCTACCGTGCCGTGACCTACGCCACACAGAAAATCATCCGGCAGAGCAACGTCACCGAGCGCAGCCTCGTGACCACCTGCCGCCTGCTGAACGCATCGCGGTCGGATGACAACCCGAACGGTTTTACCATCGAGGGTTTCACCATCATTGAGAACAAGGATTTACAGACTATCAAACGGTAACAGGACATGAAAAGTATCAGAAAATCAATGTGGGGCATGTATTGGAAACTCCACGACAAACGGAAACGCTTGGCGGCAAGTCTCAAAGGGTATCTGGACGGCTTGCCGCCGGAAACACGCCGCCGCATCGTGCTGGGGATGTTCGCCGCCTTCGCGGTGCTTGCCCTTTACACCTTCGGCAGAGCCGTCTATGACATCGGCAGGAACGACGGCTCACATATGGAAACGGGACACGCCGGACGGGTGGAACTGCCGACCCCGGCGGAAACAGGCAATCACTTAACACCTTATTTATATGGAACAGACAAAGAATGAACCGACGAAAGAGAACAAAGCTGCTCCCGAAACGGGGAAACCGAAAAAGGAGCGCGAACCGCTGACAGAGGCGCAACGGCTGAAACGGCAGAAGATGATCGTGCTGCCCGCTATGGTGTTGGTGTTCATCGGGGCGATGTGGCTGATATTCGCCCCGTCCTCCGGCAAGGAGCAACCGCCGGGAACGGACGGATACAACACCGAGATGCCCGACGCTGACAAGGCGAACCGGCAGATTATCGGCGACAAGCTGAAAGCCTACGAGCATGGGGAGATGGAAGAGCGTCAGGAGAGCCGCAACCGTGCCATCGGGCAGCTGGGCGACATGTTCGACCGCGAGATAGCGGGAACGGAGAACGGAGTGGACTTCGACCTCGCCAATCCGGGCGGCAAGGAAGAAAGGGCAAAGCCAGCCACGCCGCAGACCATCCAGTCCTCCGCAGCCGCCTACCGTGACCTGAACGCCACGCTCGGAAACTTCTACGACCAGCCGAAAAACGACAATGCGGAGATGGACGAATTGTTGGAGCGCATCGCATCGCTGGAGTCGGAACTGGAAAGCGAGAGGGGCAAGGCTTCCTCTATGGACGAGCAGGTGGCTCTTATGGAGAAGTCCTACGAGCTGGCGGCAAAGTACATGGGCGGTCAGAACGGAGGACAGCCATCGGCGGAACAGAGGGCAGAGCCAACTACCGTGCAGAAAGGGAAGAAGAACAAGGCAATGCCTATCAGACAGGTGGAGCATCAAGTAGTTTCTTCACTCTCACAGCCTATGAGTAACGCGGAGTTTGTCGCCGCCTTATCGCAGGAACGCAACCGGGGTTTCAACACGGCTGTCGGCACGGCGGAGGTATTGGACAGGAACACCATACCGGCGTGCGTGCATGGGGCGCAGAGCGTGACGGACGGGCAGACGGTAAGGCTGCGCCTGCTGGAGCCTATGGCGGTGGCAGGCAGGACAATACCCCGGGGTGCGGTGGTGGTCGGCACGGGCAAGATACAGGGTGAGCGGCTCGACATCGAGATTACCTCGCTGGAATACGACGGCACGATTATCCCCGTGGAGCTTGCGGTCTATGACACGGACGGACAGCCCGGCATCTTCATCCCGAACTCGATGGAGATGAACGCCGTCCGGGAGGTCGCCGCCAACATGGGCGGCTCGCTGGGAAGCAGCATCAACATCTCCACCAATGCCGGGGCGCAGCTCGCCTCCGACTTGGGCAAGGGGCTGATACAAGGCACGAGCCAGTACATCGCCAAAAAGATGCGAACCGTCAAGGTGCATCTGAAAGCCGGGTACAGGGTCATGCTTTACCAAGAAAAATATTGAAAACAATAAAAATTACCACTAAAATCCAAAAGTAATGAGAAAAGTAATCATCATGTTTGCCCTCGCTATGGGCATCATAACTGCCAACGCGCAGGAGAATGTAACCGTTGAAACGACCAACGGAAGTGAACAACCGACCTTGACGAAGGAGGTCTATCCGCAGAAGGAGGCGGACGGCGACCTATATCACGGGCTGTCACGCAAGCTGACCTTCGACCGCATGATACCGCCGCACGGTCTGGAAGTGACCTACGACAAGACCGTCCACGTCATTTTTCCGGCGGAGGTGCGCTATGTCGATTTAGGCTCGCCCGACCTGATTGCCGGGAAAGCCGACGGAGCGGAGAACATCATCCGTGTGAAGGCTACCGTAAGGAATTTTCCCAACGAAACGAATATGTCCGTCATCACGGAGGACGGCAGTTTCTACACCTTCAACGTGAAGTACGCCGCCGAACCGCTGTTGCTCAACGTGGAGATGTGCGACTTCATCCATGACGGCAGCACGGTGAACCGCCCGAACAACGCGCAGGAAATCTATCTGAAAGAGCTGGGCAGCGAAAGCCCGATGCTGGTGCGCCTTATCATGAAGTCCATCCACAAACAGAACAAGCGCGAGGTGAAGCATATCGGCTGCAAGCGTTTCGGCATCCAATACCTGTTGAAAGGCATCTACACGCACAACGGCTTGCTTTATTTCCACACGGAGATAAAGAACCAGAGCAACGTGCCTTTCGATGTGGACTACATCACTTGGAAAATCGTGGACAAGAAGGTTGCGAAGCGTACTGCCGTGCAGGAGCAGATTATTCTGCCGCTCCGCGCGCAGAACTACGCCACCCTCGTGCCGGGCAAAAAGAGCGAGCGCACGGTCTTCACGATGGCGAAGTTCACCATCCCCGATGACAAGTGCCTCGTGGTGGAATTGAACGAGAAGAACGGCGGCCGTCACCAGTCCTTCGTGATTGAGAACGAGGATTTGGTACGCGCGGGTACCATCAACGAACTTCAAGTACGCTGACCATGAGAAAGTACATCGCAATAATCATCGCGTCGCTTGCCCTTTTTACAGGGCAGGCGCACGCCCAGCGGTGTCTGCCGAAGATGCAGGGCATCGAGGTGAGGGCGGACATGGCGGACGGCTTCAATCTCGGCGGCAAGGACGGCGGGTACAGCTTCGGGGCGGCTCTCTCCACCTACACGAAGAAGGGGAACAAGTGGGTGTTCGGTGGCGAATACCTGTTGAAGAACAATCCCTACAAGGACACCAAGATACCCGTGGCGCAGTTCACGGCGGAGGGCGGCTATTACTTCAAGATACTGTCGGACGCCCGAAAGA
This sequence comes from Phocaeicola salanitronis DSM 18170, assembly GCF_000190575.1. NCBI lineage: Bacteria > Pseudomonadati > Bacteroidota > Bacteroidia > Bacteroidales > Bacteroidaceae > Phocaeicola > Phocaeicola salanitronis. The sequence goes on from NC_015164.1 coordinate 2,978,508, forward strand.
TTGTTTTCGTCTATGCCGGGGCTTCGGCTCTCGCCGGATATGAGGCGGTAAATTGGGGGAAGAAGGTGCTGCATGACGGCTCCACGCTGCACGACCGGGACGCCTTCATCTACGGCGGTGCGCTGACGCTCGATGTGGAGTGTTACGTGGCAGACCGTATCGCCCTGCTTGCCAACCTGCGGGAGCGTTGCCTTTGGGGTGGCGACACACGGAAGTTCCACACGCAGTTCGGGGTCGGTATCAAGTTCATCATCAACTGACACGGGCATGGAAAGGACGGAAATAGATGCTGTCAGAAGGATGCCGCTTGCGGATTTTCTCGCACGGCTGGGGCATGAGCCTGTCAGAAGGAGCGGTAACGAGCTGTGGTATCTTGCCCCGTACAGGGGCGAGCGCACATCCTCTTTCCGTGTGAACGTGGCGAAACAGCTCTGGTACGACTTCGGTTTGGGCAAGGGCGGCGACATCTTCACGCTTGCCGGGGAGTTTCTGCAAAGCGATGACTTCATGAAGCAAGCGAAGTTCATAGCGGAAGCCGCCAATATGACGGTTGCCGGATGGGAAAAGCCCGTCTATCTCTCGAAGCCGACCGAATCCGTTTTTGAGGATGTGGAGGTCGCTCCGCTGCTCCGCTCACTGCTGACGGAGTATTTAGAGGAACGGGGCATCCCTTACGCCATCGCATCCCGTCACTGCTGCCGCTTGAACTACGGTGTGCGTGGAAAACGGTATTTTGCCGTTGGCTTTCCGAACATGGCAGGTGGCTATGAAGTCAGAAGCCGATATTTCAAGGGTTGCATACCTCCGAAGTCTGTATCACTGGTAAAGGCGAATGACATCCCGGCTGACGAGTGCCTCGTGTTCGAGGGCTTCATGGACTTTCTCTCTGCCGTGACGCTTGGTGTAACCGGTAACGCTGACTGTCTTGTGCTGAACTCAGTCGCCAACGTGGAGAAGGCGGCGGGATTGCTGGACGGATACGGGCGCATCGGCTGCTTCCTCGACCGTGACGAAGCCGGACGGCGGACGCTTGCCGCACTTACCATGCGATACGGGGAACGTGTCACCGACCGTTCCTCCCTCTATGACGGTTGCAAGGACTTGAACGAGTACCTGCAACTGACAACGAAAAAACAGAAAAACAACCATCTAAAAATCGAAGAACAATGAACATACTGAACAACAGAAACAAGAGAACATCAATATTCAAGGCAGTGGCGTTATGCCTGATAGCCGCCATGTCATTCACCCTCGTGTCATGTGACGATGACATGGACATCCAGCAGTCCTATCCCTTCACGGTGGAGGTCATGCCCGTGCCGAACAAGGTAGTAAAGGGGCAGACAGTGGAAATCCGCTGTGAACTGAAAAAGGAGGGCGACTTTTCGGGTACGCTCTATACCATCCGCTATTTCCAGTTCGAGGGGGAAGGCTCGCTCAAAATGGATAACGGCATCACCTTCCTGCCTAACGACCGCTACCTGCTGGAGAACGAAAAATTCCGCCTGTACTACACGGCGGCGGGTGATGAGGCGCATAATTTCATCGTGGTGGTGGAGGATAACTTTAGCAACTCCTACGAACTGGAATTTGACTTCAACAACAGGAATGTAAAGGACGACGATCTTACCATCGTTCCCATCGGCAACTTCAGCCCCTTGTTGAAATGATGCGTGTATTCATGACAATGCTCTGTTCACTTCTGACGGTCTGTTCTGTGTCCGCGCAGATCAGCCGCCAAGAGGGAACGGACGGGCAGGCGGCAATCTACCGACTGCCGCTTATGGAACGTGCTTTTTTATGCTGCCGCTACTTTGAAGGCTGGCACTCAGAAAAACACTACCCATACGTCGGTTGGGGTCACAAACTTTTGCCAAACGAGAAGTATTCGGCACGAACCATGACAAAACGGGATGCGGATGAACTTTTGCGGAAAGACCTGCGCAAATTTGTCGCCATGTTCCGTAAATTCGGGGTTGATTCGATTTTGCTTGGCACGTTAGCTTACAATGTGGGACCGGCGAAGCTGTTAGGCAGCAAAACAATCCCCAAAAGCACCTTAATCAAGAAGCTGGAAGCTGGTGACAGGAACATCTACCGTGAGTATATAGCCTTCTGCAACTACAAAGGAAAACGCCACGCCATGCTGCTCAAACGGAGAAAGGCGGAGTTTGCGCTGTTGTATATCCCATAAAAGGACTGACAAAACTGGCAAAAGACGTGCCATATTTAACTTGGCACGTCTTTTGCTCTATCACTTGATAGATTATCGTAGGATTTTCTCGTTAATTGACATCGTTGAGCCATTTTTGCCTATCGGTTTCCAAATAACACTTCAAGTTGTAAGTGTTGTGAGAGCAATACAAAACATAGTTATTAACCATAAAAAGTATAGCGAAATTATGAAGAAAGTATTTAGCCTTAAATCCGCAACTCCATTCCCGAAGTGCTACCTACATAAAGAGAAATGGACTTTTGATTCGTAAGATAACCATTAAGTCCTCGCGTCCGTTTCAATGCGCATACCATCCCCTTACCCCATAAAGCGACTTGAGGCAATACGCAATCAGTGGCCATCAAGTGATGTAAATCATCCGGAAGAAGTTTTGAAGGCTTCTGCATATGCATGGTTGTCGGTGTAGATATTCAGCACACATTGCCTTGCGGTCTTAATCCACTTGGCAGGTACTGAAATGAATTTGAAGACAAACGTCTTGATACGGCTGGTTTCCTTGAGCCCGAACTTCTTCACTTCAATCCTTTGCATGATGGCCTTGTAGAAATTGCGTATCAGTGCCGTCAGGAGCAGGAACACGGTATTTTCCGCCATGAAGGATTTAGGCAGTCTGTCCCATCCAAACCCATTGTTCATGTCATCAAAGACGCGTTCCTTGCCACCGCGCATGTTATAGAACTCCACGATGTCCCTCATGGATGATTCGTAATCGTTGGTCAGGATGCAGCGGTATGTATATTCCCCCTCCCACAGGTCCGGTCCACTGCCCATGCGTCTCTGTCTCTGGATTACCAGGCGATACGGTTTGCCCTTCCACTTCTCAACGAGAATGGAGTTCAACTCAAACACGATGCCGTTTATCTCTTCCTTCTTCCACCCTCTGAGCGCGAAGATGTCATCATAGAGCGAGCAGCAGCGGTTGGCGCGTATGTAGAATGTCCTGCAATGCTTCCTGACCTCATCCACAATGTCTTCAGAGCATGAGCCGCAGTCGGCCCTGAAGCGTTTGACTGTCAGCTTCTTCTCTTCAAGTCTCTCCAAAATCCTCTTTAGCGTGTCCTTCTGGTGAAAGCGTACATTGGTGTTGCCGTCGCTGTTCTCTATGCCGACAATCATGTCGCCGATAACGGCCACACCGGACCTGTAACCAAGAAATTTCTTGTACGTGGGCTTTGCATCGTACTTCTCCGCCTCAATGAACTGGTGGTCAAAGTCAACGTCATACTCCCCGCCCTCTTTCAACTGCCCTGTGGACAACAGGCAATTCAGGAGCAATGTGTTGAGTGTGTCTGCCGTATTGAAATCATAGGACTTTCCGGCATCAGACGTGTATGAGATGTTTTCCCGGGTCAGTTCGTTTATTGCCCTAAGGATGGTGTCGGCGCTACAGGTGCGGAGTGTGGGGTGAAGGGAAAGATGACTCATTAAGTGGGCGGTGACATCCTCAACGCAAGAACCGCCGCAGAAGTAAACGCATAGGAGGGAGCGGATGATTTCGCTGTATTGATAACCATAGAGTTTGCATCTCAACCCAAGTGTTGAGTCAATTGTAGAGGAGAGAAGGGAGGTAAATTGCTCCATGATTGGAAATATGCCTCCAAAAGGAGTGAGTCTTTCGGATTTTATTGCTACCTTTGCCATGCCTGTTGCGGTTTTCTTTGTCTTTGGATTCGCAACACTAAGGTAAGTGAAAACGCTGACATGGCAAAAACCTGGGCAACAAAATGTTGCTCAGGAACTTATAAAAATAATTATCAATTATGTTGCGGAATTAAGGTTTAGGAAAATTCAGAAAGGAACAATTCAAGTATTCACCTGTAAGAAGTTACTAATGACAAAAAAGAAATTGCCCGTTCGTTTTACGGGTCAGCACTTTACTATTGATAAAGTGCTAATAAAAGATGCAATAAGACAAGCAAATATAAGTAATCAGGATACGGTTTTAGATATTGGGGCAGGCAAGGGGTTTCTTACTGTTCATTTATTAAAAATCGCCAACAATGTTGTTGCTATTGAAAACGACACAGCTTTGGTTGAACATTTACGAAAATTATTTTCTGATGCCCGAAATGTTCAAGTTGTCGGTTGTGATTTTAGGAATTTTGCAGTTCCGAAATTTCCTTTCAAAGTGGTGTCAAATATTCCTTATGGCATTACTTCCGATATTTTCAAAATCCTGATGTTTGAGAGTCTTGGAAATTTTCTGGGAGGTTCCATTGTCCTTCAGTTAGAACCTACACAAAAGTTATTTTCGAGGAAGCTTTACAATCCATATACCGTTTTCTATCATACTTTTTTTGATTTGAAACTTGTCTATGAGGTAGGTCCTGAAAGTTTCTTTCCACCGCCAACTGTCAAATCAGCCCTGTTAAACATTAAAAGAAAACAGTTATTTTTTGATTTTAAGTTTAAAGCCAAATACTTAGCATTTATTTCCTGTCTGTTAGAGAAACCTGATTTATCTGTAAAAACAGCTTTAAAGTCGATTTTCAGGAAAAGTCAGGTCAGGTCAATTTCGGAAAAATTCGGTTTAAACCTTAATGCTCAAATTGTTTGTTTGTCTCCAAGTCAATGGGTAAACTGTTTTTTGGAAATGCTGGAAGTTGTCCCTGAAAAATTTCATCCTTCGTAGTTCAAAGTCGGGTGGTTGTCAAGATGATTTTTCTGGTTTGGTGTCGTCTTTTAAGCTGCCGCATAACGAAAAATGGTAGCCGTAGTTGCCGGATTTACAGCACTTTCGTATCAATTTAGCACTTCGGTTCGTTAAAAGCACCAAAGTATCAAGTTGGCACGAAAGCCGGCAATTATCGGCTACCATATGTGTGTGCCCTGCATATGCAGGACACACCCCGAAAGCTTTTCAAATAGTTCAAAAATACAAATTTAGTTTTACGAACCAAGTTTTCGGGGTGTTATTTTTCCAGAGGGTGCAAGTCCCTTACGAGCGGATTGAAACCCCGAATCGTTAGCAAGCTGCAAGGTGGTTTATCGTGAGGTATGCACTGAAGGAAGCAGAACTGCAAAAGTCTGTACCGACGAACAGAAAGTACATAAGAGGCATAACAATAAGGATGAGTATCCACAGCAATACGAAGTCCAAAACAGTGTTCTGAACATGCTATTAAATCAGATTATTGTTATGTAGATGTACCGGCGATAGACGGAAGGAAAAAGCATTTACCAGGGGAGGTCTTGGCGATTACGAGTTAATCAATCCAAGAAGTCAGCAGAGGTCATAGTACTTGAGGGCAAACGAGGTGCGAATAGATACCGCATAGGTCTCACAAACAAGGAAGGACTGAACGTAAAGAGGTTTTCAATAGGTAACGGAACACATAGTAGCCCTACTTAACGAAAACAGGTTAAAAACAACTAAAATGATAACAAGAGTAGTACATCCGTTTAATCTTCAAAGAGCATTGGAACACGTGATTGCCAATAAAGGTAGTGCGGGTGTTGATGGTGTTTCTATAAGAGAGCTCCGCAAGGTGTTTTCTGAAAAGAAACTACAACTGATTGAAGCAATCAAACAAGGCAACTATCAAGTACAACCCATTTTAGGTATTGAAATTCCGAAAGGAAATGGGAAAACTCGATTATTGGGTGTTCCCACCACTACAGAACGTGTGTTGCAACAAGCCTTAGCACAAACTATTGCACCACTTTTTGAGCCCGAATTTAGTAATTACAGCTATGGATTTAGACCTCACAAGAATGCCCGACAAGCCGTTGGACAATCTCGGGATTACATCCATTCAGGATTAAACCACATTGTGGATATTGACCTGAAAAACTTCTTTGATGAAGTTGACCACTGTTTATTACTGAATTTAATCTATCAAAAAGTGAAATGCAAAGCTACCATGCAACTCATACGCAAATGGCTCAGAGCACCTATTAAAATCAACGGAAAGCTACGAAAGAGAAGAAAAGGCGTTCCGCAAGGAAGCCCTTTAAGTCCATTATTGTCGAACATTTTACTACATCAACTGGATAAGGAAATGACTCGAAGAGGACACAAATTTGTACGTTATGCGGATGATTTTAGTATTTATTGCAAAAGCCACAATCAAGCCAAGGCAACAAGAGTGGTAATTGAAAAGTTTTTGAAAAACAAACTCAAATTAACTATAAATGAAGAAAAGAGTGGTATCAGAAAACCAATCCACTTCACAATTTTGGGTTTCGGATTCGTACCTACGTACGAGAAAGGAAGTAAAAATCAATACCAACTTATTGTATCGGAAAAAGCATGGAAGAAACTAAAAGAACGACTTAAAACAATCACCCGAAAAACCACACCAGCCACATTTGAAGAGCGTATTGCCAAGATAAAAGAAGTGCAACGCGGATGGTTGAACTATTTCCAAGGCACGAGTATTTTGGGCAAATTACGAGATTTAGATGGTTGGCTTCGCAACCGACTGCGCTATTGCATTTGTCATCATTGGAAAAAACCCGAAAGGAAAAGGAAAAACCTGATTCGATTAGGTGTAGACCAAGACCATGCCTACGCTTGGAGCAGAACACGGAAAGGCGGTTGGGCAATAGCACAAAGTCCTATTCTAGGCACTACCATTACTTTACAACGCTTGAAGAAAAGAGGATATGTTTCCTTAACTGAATTACATTTACAACTTAACCCATCTCTTTGCGAACCGCCGAGTACGTGACCCGTACGCTCGGTGGTGTGAGAGGCGCACTCCGTCAGTTACTGGCGGAGCCGTCTACTCGATTATGCGGTCGGTTTTCATTTTCTCTTCTTTCTCGTTAATTTGTCAAGCAAAGTTACTAAATTTGCAGTCAAGCAATTTCAATTTTTGAATTATGTATTTCAGCAGACCTTGGACTTCTATCTAAGTGATAGGCAGTCCTGAAAATTCCAATCTCTTTTAGGTCAAGACAATTAGTCTATGGGTTTCGTGTACCGACTTTTTTGTAAAGGCGTTACGTTGTCATAGTTGCTCTGTCGGGTAATACTGTCTATTCACTTCTCCACGATTTCAACAACAAAAATGATTGAACGTATCAAATCGTTGGGGGAAATGGAGACGAAGCAGAAATGTGTAGTTCAACGGTTCGAGATTATCATTCCCCTCCACCAAAAAATAACGACCCAATATATAGCCTCCGCAAGTTTTACTTGCGGATTTTTTAGTTATCGCAGATTGGACAAAGGTTTCTTTGCTACTTTCTTTGTCCGCCATCATGCTCACTGAAAGAAAGTAGGGCGGCTCTCGCCGCCCCGCCACTCAAAAGCGTGTGTAAAGTCCCGTCACCATCGTGAACATTTCCTCCAGCATATCAAAATAGATACCCTCGTGTACGGCAATGTCCTTTGTCTTGCACTCAAAGGTCTTTTTGCTGAACGTCCTGCGGTAGAAGCGCATATTGTAGAGGTCTGCCCCTTCGTCATAGATGATGTCAAGGCGGTTGGCACTTGTTTTGTTCCTTGCAAGGCTCATCCGTAAGCCGTTGCCCATATCTATGAAATCACGGCTACCTGTCATGGCGGTGAAGCGTTTTCCGCCTATCTGCTGTAATATCGTCTTGGCTATCATATCTTTTGTTTTTAGGGTTTTAAGTATTGGCGGTGCGGACACCGCCATCCCGTTCAAAATTCTCGCATTTCGGAAATGGGGGTCTGCCGTTGTAGCCACTCTTTCACACATTCCATATTGTACTCGCTCGTGATGACTGCCGTATGGCTGTCGGTGGCGGTGAAACGTGTGCTTTCGTAATCATCTATCCACCCCTTGAGGGTGTCCGTTCCCCACGCTCCGGTATCGTCAAAGATACCGTCCAATGCCGTGATAGGTTCGCTGAACTTGACTATCAGCGTTTGATAGGTCGTGTTCATAGTCTGTCCTCCTTTCCCTTCTTTGCGTTCAGCCACTTGTCCCGTGCGGCTCGGCACTCGTCCAACGTGGGTTTGACACAAGAGAACAATTCTCTGTCTATGGGGTGGCGGTAGTCGTACTGCACAAGTGTCCGCCTGCGTCTTCCGATACCCGATTGGAAACGCTCGTATTTCTCCGTACCTGCTTCCGCGCAGGTGCTTACTCCGTTGATGGTCATTCGTGTTGTCATAATGTTGCTTTTTAGATGGTTAAAAATGTACTGACAGAACTCTGTTCTTCATCACCATTTCGGGGTTGCTTGTGTAGCGTTGGTGCAGGTAGAAATGGTGTGAGCCGAAGCCGTAAAGGAAAAACTTGTCAAGTTCGTGCTTCTCGGCAAACTCCTTTACGCTCTTTCTCAATTCCCCCTCACTCGTTGTGAGAGTGAGGAGGTTCACAAATTCAAGGAACATCGTGGGGATTGCATCATCCCACACACAAATCATACTTTCAATTCTTACTTCCATATCAATGTTGTTTTAGGGGTTATGCTATGCCGCTTTCATCCGCTCACGGATAAGGTTGGCGTTCTTGTTCACAAGGTCTATGATGCGCTCGTGATATTCGGTGTCCTGGTTGTGCTTGCCGTGGCACTGCACCACTTCGAGGGTTCGCAAGTCCACCTCTACGGTTTCAATAATCTCATCGCCAATCCTTGCCGATAGTATGAGGGTGTCGGCTTTCTTGTAGTATCCACTGCCAAACACGCAGATGCCCTGCGTCTTGCCCTCGTTGTAATACTCGTCTATGCTTTCAAGCACCTTGACGATTATTTCCTCGTCCGTGATTACCAAGCCGAAGAATTTGGATTTGTTGGCGATGAAATCCTCCGCATCTTTCTTTCGTTGGAGTTGTCGCTGTTGCTCACGCTCACGCCTTTCAATCTCCCAACGGCGTTGCTCTGCGGCTCTTTCCTTCTCGTGTATGGCTTCAATTTTTCGGGTTGCGTTGTCGTGTGCCGCCATGAAATCTTCGGGACAGATGTTCTTCGGGTTACGGAGGTCTTGACCGAGTTTTTTGAGCATACGCAGATAGTCGCACCACATTGAGAGGTTGTCTATCTGATACTTGTGACGCTTGGCAATCAGATATGATGCCCAACATTCATCGGCAGTACGGGTATTGAAAAGAAAGTGTTTCATGACCTCAATCTCACCGCCTTTCATAAGGGTTTCAATTCTTGGGTCTGAAAGCAAGGCTTTGAAAAGACGCACGGGGGAGATGCCGTGGAAATCGCCCTTGAAGCCGTTACGTCTGAGTTGGGGCAATATCCTCATCTTTGGATATGCACAGCTTCTTGCCACCACATCATCGTATAGGCTGTTGTGCGGTCTTACCTCCATATCGCTGCCTAATGCCCACACATCGCAATAGCAGAAAAGGAAGCCACGGAGCAACGCCATGTCCGTAACCTTGCCGTCGGGTGAAATCCAACGCTGCACGACCTCGTGGCAGTAGAAACGCATCGGTTCGCCTTTCCTGCTCTCGCATCTGACCTGCGCCACGCGGATTACCTGATACCCTTTGCAGGTGGTTATCACGCTGAAATTCTGCGTTTCCTTGTAGATGCGTCTGCGTGTGTCCTGCACTTTGAGTTCGGCATGGCATTTGGGGCAGGTGCAGCCTTCAAGGGTGTCGCATAGTCCGCTGTCGCTGTGCCACTCGTGACCGCAGTCGGAACAGGTGATGTTCCCTTTCTTGGTGCGGTAGCCGATATGCTCAACGCAGTGGCGGTATGCCCAATCTATTTGTGTCGCTGATATGGGGCGAAGGTTGGCGGAAAGTCTTGCCACCTCTTTCTGTATCTTGGTCTTCGGTTTCATAAGCCTAAATCAAATAATGAGGGTTGGGGTTGGTTTTCTTTTCTCGCTGACGGTCTGTGGCGGTTCTGCAACTTGCGGAGTTCCTCCTCTTGGTATTTGCGGACAGCGTTCTGACGTGCCTCCGCCTTTTCCTCTGCCGTGAGTTTCACAACGTGGTTCACAACCACTTGGCAGTCCATCGGTTTGCCCACCTCTATCTCGTTTTCCTCATAGTAGTGGATGGCTTGCCCGAATATTTCTCCGTCCGTGAAACCGTTGCAACCGCTTTTCTGCACATAGTTCAGAATGTGGGTCACGCACTCGTCCATGTTCTTGGCAGGGTTGCGGTACTTCTTTGCAAATAGCGCATCTTCCTCCGCACGCTGTTCCAAGTACATATATATCGTTCTCTTGAAATGGTCTGTTCCTTTCATATCGCTGTCATTTTTAGATTATCTGTTTCAGTATCTCTCTCCAATAGGTCGGCTCTACCTCGCTGAGAAGGAAGTCCATGAAATCCCTCCGTGCGTCCTTGTTCAGTTCGTGGTACAATCTTCGGAAAGTTTCAAAATTGCCGTTGATGTACGTTTCCACCATATACACGAAGATGTTGTCCACCTCGTAATATCTGCACTGCTGCGCTGCCGTCTTGCTGTTTCTTTTTGCCATGTCGGTAAGGGTTAAAGGGTGAATAACCAAAGGATGAAGCCAAAGAAGGCAATGGTGGAAAGGATAGCCACGATTACACCTATCGCCACTCGGAACACTCCGTTTACAATCTCTCTGATGATGCCCCAAAGGATGCCGAACACCCCGAAGGCGGTGCGCATCATCAAGCCGCATATCGCCAACCCGATGTGTTGCGCCATTTGTCTGAAATTTGCCGTTGCCGTCATATCTTCGCTGTTTTTGATTTTTTTGTTTTTAATGCGGATTCAAGAGCTGAGGGAGTTGAGTTTCAAACTATCTTATCTGCCTCTCGTTTATCCGACATTTTTTTTATGCGTCTTTCTGTCGCATCGGTCGTTTTCGTTTCGGGTGCTTGAAAAGGTAGGGATTAGGGAATGCAAGGTTTTTCGGTCAAAATACTACCCGCAGGGCTGGAGATTTTTACCGAAAACAGGAGGCTTGACCTTGCTTTCCCGTCCAATCCCGGAATTACCTTTGCGCCCAGAACGAAAATGACTGACTGATGCGGCTTACTGAAAGGCGCAAAATGGAGGTAAACGAAAACAGAGGCAGATTGTGTAGAAAAAAACTTCAGGGGAAAATCCGTAAAAAAAAGAATCACCAAAAGGAAAAAGACATCACCGGAAGCGTGAAAAGGGCAAACCACAACAAAGGAAGTATGATTGTTTCCGATCCGACGGAACTTGTTCAGCCGGGTGGCAACAATCATTCTTCCCGGTTTGTCCGGCTGTGTGTGGGCGCCTGTTTCATTCATGGGGCAGGCTGACACACTCTGCATTCACTTTCCGCTTCCGGCAAAAGAGACAGCGAAAAAAGAAAAATCATTTGAAAACCCGTAAAAGCACCTCTTGGCATAGGCGCAAAAGAAAGGGGCATTGCTTCATCTGTCTAAACATCGTTTAGGCGTGAGGCAATGCCCTTTTCTCCAGCTATGCGGTAGTCGGCACACGTTTGTTCCAAACTCGTTTTGGGCAATGGTGTGCCGACGGACAATACCGCTTTTACGGAAAATTCTTATGAATGAGGGGATAAAAAACGGGAGTTTATATCAAAATCTCGAATTAAATAGCTACTTTTGCATACGAAGAGTTCTTTGAAGGTTACGCAACGCGCAGAAGGATAATGCAGTAGATAACTAACTAAATCGTAACCTATTACTATCAAGAGCAATTAACCTACGCTCATTTCCAATAAATTACACTCTTTTCGTAACTTCCGGTTGCAAAGGAACAAAAAAGCATCTGTTCTTCGGGCAGAAGTTCTGTTAAATTTTGAAACTATCCCTATCTTTTTGCCGGACTGGCAAATTATCGTTATATTTGTACTTGCATATATTTAATAATGTAGTACGATGAAATTCCCGATAGGCATACAGAGTTTTGAGAAAATGATAACAGAAGGATACTGTTATGTAGACAAAACGGATTTACTCTACCAACTGGTAAAGGAAGGTGCGATTTATTTCCTCAGCCGTCCCCGCAGGTTCGGGAAAAGCCTGCTTGTATCTACCCTGAAGAATTATTTCTTAGGTAAGAAAGAGCTGTTCAAAGGACTTGCCATCGAGAAACTGGAAACGGAATGGAGGGAATATCCCGTATTCCATATCGACTTCAACGGAAGCAACTTCACCGTTCCGGGTACGTTGGAAGATATACTGGAAGGCACCATAAAAGGTTGGGAACGGGAATACGGAAAGAGCCAGGACTATACGGATATAGGGAAACGCTTTGCATACGTCCTCAAACAAGCTCACGAACAATCGGGTAAACGTTGCGTGGTGTTGATTGACGAATACGACAAGCCTATCTTGGACGTGCTTGATACGGGCATTAAGGGAGAACAGGAGGAAATGCTGTTGGAGGACCGGAACCGGGAAGTGCTGAAAGGATTCTATTCGGTATTCAAGGCTGCGGACGATGACCTGCAGTTCGTCTTGCTCACCGGAGTTACCAAGTTCTCGCAGGTAAGCGTGTTCAGCGGTTTCAACCAGCCTGCCGACATCAGCATGGACATACGCTATGAAGCCCTGTGCGGTATCACCCAGGAAGAACTGGAACACTACTTTGCCGGTCCGATAAGTGATATGGCAGACAGGGAAGGCATATCCAAGGAAGAAATGACCGGTCTGCTCAAACGCCAGTACGACGGATATCATTTCAGTAAAGCCATGACAGATATCTACAATCCTTTCAGCCTGCTCAATGCTTTTGCCACGCAAGACATGCAAGATTACTGGTTCCGTAGCGGTACTCCTTCATACCTCATCCGCCTGCTTGCGCATACCGATGAGAACCTGGATGAACTGACCGGAAAATATTACGACCCGCAGGAGTTTATTGACTATAAGGCAAACGTAGAAAAACCTTTGCCGATGATTTACCAGAGCGGATACCTTACCATTAAGGACTATAAACCACGCCGAGGTACATTCCTGCTCGACTTCCCCAACAATGAAGTGAAGAAAGGATTTGTATCGTTGGTAGCTTCCGATTATTTCAAGCCCCAACGGGAAAATGTAAACAGTTGGATACAAGACCTTATCGATGCGCTGGAGGAAGGTGATACAGACAAGCTGCATAAGCTGTTCACCTCGTTCCTTGCCGACATTCCCTATACCATGCGTCGCAAGCAGGACGAGAGGGAAAGGGAGCGTTATTTCCACTATACGTTCTACCTGATATTCCGCCTAGTCAGCGTCTACACGGTCTATACCGAAAAGGAACAGAGCGAAGGACGGGTGGACTGCATCGTAGAGACACCCGATTACGTCTATATTTTCGAATTTAAGCTGGACGGTTCGGCAGATGAGGCATTACGCCAAATCGAAGAAAAAGGCTACGCACGCCCGTATGCTTCCGACAAGCGGACGATCTATAAAATAGGTGCCAGCTTCTCCTCGCAGACCGGAACCATTGACGACTGGAAGATTCAAAACTAATATCTTTGAAGCAAGAAAGACGCAGAAGTATAATAATCCGTTTACACTTCTGCGTCTTTGTTATTTCAATGTGATCCCGTCCAAATTATACCAGATGTGCCACCCATTCATCACGGTCGCCCGGAAGGAGGTCTACTACCGGAATCTCAATCATTGTGTAGCATCCCGGTTGCTGACGCATCGAGGCGCGGGCTACGCATACCAGTACTTGGGCAGTCAGAGCCGGATTGTTGATTTTCATATCAAATTCGAACAATTGGTTATGAGTCTTGCCCGATACACCTTTGCGAACCAAGTTCACACCGTGGCCTACATCGTTCAGGTCGTCCACACAAGCGACTTGTTTCACGTGCGTTTCGTCATTCACGAAATACGGGTCAGCTTTGATAGCTGCTTCTACCTGCTTGAAATCGGCACCCTCTTCCAGCTCTACATATACCATACGGCGATGAATGCCCGTACCTACGGGAATAGTCATCGACAACGCATCTTTCACACCGGCAATCGCGCGCACAGCTACAGAGTGACCCATGCTGCGGCCCGGACCGAAGTTGGTATAGGTGATGCCTTTTGGAGCAATGGCTTCCAGCAAGGTACGTACTACCGAGTCACTTCCCGGGTCCCAGCCTGCCGAAATAACCGATACGGTATTGTTTGCCTTAGCCACTTCGCCCAATGTACGGCGCAAGTCGCTGATTTGTGTATGGATATCAAAGCTGTCCACGGTGTTGATACCGAGTGCGAGGATTTCTTTGGCGTACTGCTCTACGCTGCGCGTCGGAGTGGCAAGAATGGCAACATCCACGTCTTTCAGTTCTTTGATGTCTTTCACCACTTCATAGTTTGCCAACTCGGCAGGCTTGTTTTCCGCCCCATGACGGCGCACGATACCTGCCACTTCGAAATCGGGAGCCGCTTCCAGCGCTTCCAGCGTAAATTTTCCGATATTACCGTAACCCACTACGGCTGCTCTAATTTTCTTCATTTTCTTATTGGTTTTATTGAATATGCTGTTTTTATTTCTCTTTGCAAAAATACAAAACTTGGAATAAATTCAACGAATAAGAAGGACGCGAATTTGTAAATATTCGGGCAAAACTTACAAATTATAAGTTTTTTATAGCTATTTTTGTCATGAAACTTATAATTTGACAAAGAAACATGATTGAATACATCAAAGGAGAACTTGCCGAAGCGGCACCGGCTTTTGCGGTGGTAGATTGTAATGGGGTAGGGTATGGCATTAATATATCGCTTAATACCTATTCTGCCATACAAGGGAAGAAAGAGGTGAAACTGTTTATTTACGAGGCAATCCGCGAAGATGCGTATGTGCTTTACGGTTTTTCAACGAAGCAGGAGCGCGAACTTTTTCTTTTGCTTATCAGCGTGCCGGGTATCGGGGGCAATACCGCACGCATGATTCTTTCGGCGCTTTCTCCTCGCGAATTATGCAACGTCATCAGTACGGGCAACGATAAATTGCTGAAAACGGTAAAAGGTATCGGATTGAAAACCGCCCAGCGCATCATCGTAGACTTGAAAGACAAGATTGCTTCGACGGGCATTGAAGAAGAGGCAAGTACGGTATCTTCTCTTTCGCATACCGTCAACACCGAAATCTACGAAGAAGCCGTGGCGGCTCTTGTCATGTTGGGATTCGCACAGGCTCCTTCGCAAAAAGCGGTGGCAAGCATCCTGAAAGCCGAACCCGATGCAGCCGTTGAGCGGGTGATTAAGCTGGCTTTGAAGATGCTGTAAGGCATTTCAACTCTTAATTTTTATTTTTTAATTATTCTCTGTATACTGTCGTGTCCAATTTATTTCTACTTTTGCGCAAACATTTTAAAGAACGGAAATATGATTGCTACACTTTTATTTATGGGAATCGGAATGCAGGAACTGATTGTCATTGTGCTGATTGTCTTGCTGTTGTTCGGCGGGAAGAAGATTCCCGAACTGATGAAAGGGCTGGGCAAAGGCGTGAAGAATTTCAAGGACGGCGTGAACGGGATAGAAGAAGACCTGAAAGCCGGCACGAAGGAAGAAGAAAACAAGCCGACCCAAGCGAAATAATTAATTAAGGAGAAACGAGGCTCGTGGAATCCAACGCATCGAACATGACTTTTTGGGATCACGTGGATGAACTGCGTAAAGTGCTTTTCCGCATCATCGGCGTGGTGGTGGCGTTTATGCTCTTTGCGTTCTGTTTTAAGGAGGAATTGTTCCGTGTCATCCTTGCGCCGAAGGAAAGCGATTTCATTATCTACCGGCTATTCGACCGCATTGGCGAAGCCTTGCATCTGACGGGAGCCTTCACGTCCGATTTTCAGGTCCAGCTCATCAACACCAAATTGTCGGGCCAGTTTCTTACCCACATGAGCGTATCCTTCTATGCGGGCATTGTATTGGCTTCTCCTTATATTATATACCAGCTGTTCCGTTTCGTTTCGCCTGCCCTTTATGCCAACGAGCGGCGTTATTCCCTGCGGGTTGTGGTGTGGGGATACGTCTTGTTTCTCTTGGGCGTGTTGTTCAGCTATTTTCTGGTATTCCCTTTTACTTTCCGTTTCCTTGCCCTTTATCAGGTCAGTGCCGAGGTGGCGAACGCGATTCTTCTCAGTTCTTATATTGATACACTTGTGATGCTGAGCCTCATGCTGGGCATCACGTTCGAGATTCCGGTCCTTGCGTGGCTTTTTGCCAAGCTGGGCTTTCTTACTTCCGGCTTCATGCGTACTTACCGCAAGCATGCCCTTGTCATCGCCTTAATCGTATCTGCCATTATTACCCCTACGTCCGATGTCATTACGCTGATGCTGGTAGCCGCTCCGATGGCCTTGCTTTACGAAGCCAGTATTCTTATTGTAAGGCGGACAAATAAATGAGCCATATATTAGGCAGGAGTTGCGCTTATAGGTCCTTTCGTGAAGTAAGATATATTCATCCGCGGTTTGATGTATATTGAATCCGGCGTGAGAAGATATCCTTTTCCATTTGCAAAGTATTTGAAAATCGTTATCTTTGTGCAGAAGTATGTAAAACCAAATAACTGACGAAAATGAAAGATTTCTTGAAGTACATGCTGGCGGCTATTGTCGGAGTCTGCATTGTAGGAGTAGTATTTGCCATTATCGGTGTGATGAGTATTGCCGGAATGGTGGCTTCCTCATCGGGAAGTGAAACGAAGGTAAGCGATAATTCGGTCTTTATCTTGAACCTGAAAGGGAGCGTGGAAGAACGGGTGCAACCGAATCCGCTCAGCCAACTGGTAGGAGAAGAGTTCGGGACATACGGCTTGGACGATATTCTCGGTTCGATAAAGAAGGCGAAAGATAATGAAAAGATAAAAGGCATTTGCCTGGATGCCGGAGCGTTCGTATGTCCGCCCGCTTCGTTGGAAGAGATACGCAACGCGTTAAAGGATTTCAAGGAAAGCGGAAAATTTATAGTCGCATACGGAGGAAATTATCTTCAGAGTACATATTATCTGGCAAGTGTAGCCGATAAGGTTGCAATCAATCCGCAAGGAAGCCTGGGCTGGCACGGGCTGGCTACGCAAACTTATTTCTTGAAAGACTTGTTGGATAAAATCGGAGTAGAGATGCAAATATTCCGTGTAGGTACGTATAAGTCAGCGGTAGAACCTTATACGTCGACTGAAATGAGCCCTGCCAACCGTGAGCAGACCCAAGCTTTCGCCAACTCGATATGGGGTCAGATGGTAGATGAGGTAGCCGCCTCGCGTCGTATTCCGGCTGATAGCCTCAATGCGCTTGCCGACCGCAACATGGATCTCCAGCCGGCAGAGCTTTATATAAAGACAGGTTTGGCGGATACGTTGATGTATCAGGATGAAATGCTTGCCTATCTGAAGCAGTTGACCGAAACAGATGAAGACGATGCATTGAATAAGCTTTATCTGGAAGACATGGTGAATGTGCAGCGCAATGTGCCGAAAGACAAAAGCGGAAATGTGCTTGCGGTCTACTATGCAACGGGAACGATAGGCTCTGGCGAACTCTCTGCCGATGAAGGCATTCATCCGGAAAAGGTGGCGAAGGATTTGCGCCGCCTGCGTGAAGATGAAAGCGTAAAGGCGGTTGTATTCCGTGTGAACTCGCCGGGCGGAAGTGCTTTCGGCTCGGAAGAAATATGGCGTGAAATAACCTTGTTGAAAGAACAGAAGCCTGTTATCGTATCTATGGGTGACTATGCCGCATCGGGCGGATATTACATTGCGTGTGCCGCCGATTGGATTATAGCCCAGCCGACTACGCTGACCGGTTCCATTGGCATATTCGGCTATATACCTAATGCCGAAAAATTGCTGAATGATAAATTGGGCATTCATTTTGACGGGGTGAAAACCAATAAACTTTCTGATTTAGGTGACATTAGCCGTCCTTTCACCGAAGAAGAAACGGCACTGATGCAGAATATGGTCAATCATGGCTATGAACTCTTTACCCAGCGTTGCGCCGACGGGCGCAAGATGCCGGTGGACGAGATAAAGCGGATAGCTGAAGGCCGGGTCTGGACAGGGAAAATGGCAAAAGACTTGAAGCTGGTAGACGAATTGGGAGGAATTGACCGTGCGATAGCGGTTGCGGCAGAACGTGCGGAAATCGAGAACTATACCGTCATGAGTTATCCCAAACAGGAAGATTTTTTCAGCAGCCTGCTCAGCTCGGGCACAGACCGTTATTTGTCGGCTCGTTTGAAAGCGGAACTCGGCGCATTGTACGAGCCGTTCCGTTATTTGCAGACAATCAAGGAAAGTGACCGGATTCAGGCACGTCTGCCGTTTATGATAACGATAAAATAAGAAAGGATTGATAACTGGTGTTATGGGCAACGACCGGGGAATATATCGCAGTCTGCTTCCTGTAGCCTGGCTGTATGGGGCAGGCGTATGCTTGCGTAACTTTCTTTTTGATAAAGGGGTGTTGCGCCAGCAGGCGTTTTCTGTTCCGGTTATTTGCATCGGGAACCTGACGGTAGGGGGGACGGGAAAGACGCCTCATACCGAGTACCTGATTCGCTTGTTGCGCCCGGAATATCAAGTGGCAGTGCTTAGCCGGGGGTATAAGCGGAAGTCGAGGGGCTTTGTATTGGGTAATCCGGAAACGCCGATTGAAGAGATAGGCGATGAACCTTACCAGATGTTGCACAAGTTTCCCGATGTCTATGTAGCGGTGGATGCCGACCGGTGTGAAGGCATCCGCCGGTTGACCGACGGGCATACGGCTCCCGGCACACGGGTGATTCTCTTGGATGATGCTTTCCAACACCGGTACGTGAAACCGGGTATCAGCATTCTTCTTACCGATTATAACCGGTTGATGACAAGAGATTCGTTGCTCCCGGCAGGCCGCTTGCGTGAGCCGGTTGAAGGGAAAAGGCGTGCTGATATGATTTTAGTAACCAAGTGCCCGCATTCTTTAAGCAGGACAGAACGGGAGGCATTGCGGCAGGAGATTGCTCCCATGCAAAACCAATCGCTCTTTTTTACGGCATTGGCTTATGGCCGGTTGCAATCTTTGTTTGTTTCTTCTCCGGAACGTAGACTGGAAAGCCTTGAAGCTGACGAGCATGTCTTGTTATTGACTGGAATTGCCTCTCCGGCTCCGCTTATCGGGAAATTGTCGGAATATACTTCTCATGTAATGTCCTTGACTTTCCCTGACCATCATGCGTTTGATGCCAATGACCTGCAGCGTGTCAAAGCGGCGTTCGAAACGCTTCCGGAAGGGAAACGGATTATCATTACGACTGAAAAAGATGCTGCAAGGCTTATCGGGCATCCGGAGATAGATGCGAGCCTGGCGCCATTTATTTATGTGTTGCCCATTGAGGTAAGTTTCCTTGACGAGGAAGAAAGAACCATGTTTAACCAAAACATTATAGCGTATGTTAGAAAAAATACAAGAAACAGCAGCCTTTCTGAAGGCTAAAATGCAGACTCATCCTGAAACCGCCATTATCTTGGGAACTGGTTTGGGAAGTTTAGTACATGAGATAACCGATAAATATGAAATAAGTTACAAAGATATCCCCAACTTTCCCCTTTCAACCGTAGAAGGACATAGCGGTAAGCTGATATTCGGCAAGTTGGGCGGGAAAGACATCCTGGCGATGCAAGGGCGTTTCCACTTTTACGAAGGCTATTCGATGCAACAAGTGACCTTCCCGGTGCGGGTGATGCGTGAGTTGGGCATTAAGACGCTTTTTGTGTCGAATGCTGCCGGAGGCATGAATCCTGATTTCGAGATAGGCGACCTGATGATTATCACCGACCACATCAACCTTTTCCCCGAACATCCGTTGCGTGGAAAGAACATCGATTACGGTCCCCGCTTCCCGGACATGAGCGAGGCATATTCGAAGGAATTAATCGCCAAGGCATTGGAAATCGCCAAGGAAAGAGGCATCAAGGTACAGCAAGGCGTATACGTAGGCACACAAGGCCCGACATTCGAAACGCCGGCGGAATACAAGATGTTTCATATCTTGGGCGGTGATGCGGTAGGTATGTCGACCGTGCCCGAAGTCATCGTGGCAAACCATTGCGGCATCAAGGTATTCGGCGTATCGGTCATCACCGACTTAGGCGTAGAAGGTAAAATCGTGGAAGTATCGCACGAAGAAGTGCAAAAGGCAGCCGATGCCGCCCAGCCGCGCATGACCACTATTATGAGAGAACTGATAAACAGAGCGTAAGCCATGCACGAAGGAAACAGAACCGAAATAGCGACGCTAGGCGAATTTGGCTTAATCAAGCGTCTGACGGAAGATATTAAATTGGAGAACAAGGAGTCGGTGTACGGTGTAGGCGATGACGCCGCCGTACTCTCCTATCCGGATAAACAGGTATTAGTTACTACCGACCTGCTGATGGAAGGCGTACATTTCGACCTGGTATATACCCCACTGAAACACTTGGGGTACAAATCGGCCATGGTGAACTTCTCGGATATCTATGCCATGAACGGGACACCCAAGCAAATCACCGTATCGCTTGCCGTATCGAAACGCTTCTGCATCGAAGACTTGGATGATTTCTACGAGGGAGTGAAACTGGCGTGCCGGCAACATCATGTGGATATCGTGGGAGGTGACACGACTTCTTCGGTCACAGGCCTTGCTATCTCCATCACCTGCATCGGCGAAGCGGACAAAGAACAAGTGGTTTATCGGAACGGTGCGAAAGAAACCGACCTGATTTGCGTATCGGGCGACTTGGGTGCCGCCTATATGGGACTTCAGTTATTGGAACGTGAGAAAGCGGTATTCCAAGGAGAGAAGGACGTGCAGCCCGACTTTGCCGGAAAAGAATACCTGTTGGAACGCATCCTGAAACCGGAAGCACGCCGCGACATCATCGAAAGCCTGGCGAAAGCAGGAATCAAGCCCACGGCAATGATGGACATTTCCGACGGACTTTCTTCTGAATTGTTGCACATCTGTACGCAAAGCAAGGTAGGATGCCGAGTTTACGAGGAGCGCATCCCGATAGATTACCAGACCGCCGTCATGGCAGAGGAGTTCAACATGAACCTTTCCACCTGTGCCCTCAACGGAGGAGAAGACTACGAACTGCTCTTCACCGTCCCCCTCACGGCGCACGAGCAAGTAGAGCAGATAAAGGATGTGAAAGTTATCGGCTACATCACCAAACCCGACTTAGGCTGTGCCTTGCTTACGCGCGACGGCACCGAGCTGGAACTGAAAGCCCAAGGCTGGAATCCGCTGAAGTAAAATGAAATAGGGCACAAAAGCATAGAGAGTGATTTTGTGTCCTATTTCATTTAAATGCAAACACTAAAAAAGAATTGCTTCCTGACCTTTCTCATATTTGAAATAAGGAGAGTCTAAAATGTGTTTTTTAAACTGCGATATATTCTCATTCGAAACATCTCCTAATTTTATGATTATTCGATTATTCCTTTCATCTAAAGTATGTCCATAATACTTGATTTCAGGATGATTATCTGCTACAATTAATGAATCTAAAGTCTTCATCATCCCCACTAACATAGCCATACTGTTCGCGTATGGCTTGATGATGATTCCATTTTTAGTTTTACATCTTTGCCAGATATCTTCTTGTACGGTGTATGAATTGGAAGTGGTCCAAATATATAATATCTCATTTTCCACATAGGCACCACCATAATAAGGAGGAATTCCTGATTGTTGTATAGAGGATAACCAATTATGAACGACCTCTTTATTACTGAGCACAGCCTGCGGTATCTTTTCATCAGTATGAGGTTTATTTTCACGACCTGTGCAAGACAACATCAGCACCACTGCTATAACCGCAATATATTTAATATAACTCCAAATCATATCTTTCTACTATACAAGAAGCAGGACAAAAATATGCAATAGAAAAAATGCTATCGAAGCATAAAAGAGCATTCATCATAATCTTTCTCCCGGCAACGGTGGAAGAAATAATCTGTCAGAAAGTGTGCGTTTTGTTGTAAGAATTTCCGTCCGTATTCTTCCCCTTTTAAACTGTTTAGCATCGCATCCGGCAACATGCCCTTGTCTTGCAACATGCAACTCAAGTCGTATGGAATCACGTCTGGGCTAAGTAAGAAAGAATGTGCTTTTTGAGCGGCGGCTTTTGCATCGTAAAACGGATTGTCGGGCGACTTGACACATTCGCATAACTGGGTTTGTATGTACAGCCCCGTACGAGGACTTGCCATCAAGATCAATCCATGCTTTGCTCCTATTGAAGGGAGTTTCAATCCTTCAGCCGTACGGTATTTCATCTCATGAGTCAGGAAACCAATCATTTCTTTCCGGGATTTGCAGAAATAAAAAGGCTTTCCGCCGGTTGCTCGTATGAAGTCTTCATACACAGCCTTTTCGTTCCGATGTTCTTTTTTGTCACGCAGGCTTTCTACAGCTTGCTTTATGTCATTATTCAATGACGGCAACAGACTCATTATACCTATTTGATTCCATACTTTTCCATAATGCAGCAAGGTGCAGAGAGCAACTGATTCACCCACTTGCCTTTCTTTGATAGAACTCAAGTCGAAAGAGTCCTTAGCAACTCGATACACTTCATCCTTACCGCATAGGTCCTGTAAATACAAGAAACCGTCATCTTCCCCTGTAAGCAAGAAGAAACTTTCTATATACTCCTTTGTCGAACGCCATTCTTGCGGACCGTTGTTCTGTTCAGCCCACAATGCCAGCCATTCGCAAGATGTCAAGGATAAAAGGTCTCTGCGCCCTTGCAACATCAAGGCTGTATAGGTGTTATATACGAGCAAGTTCTTCTTTCCTTGCCAATCCTCGCTTAAATCGCTTGTTGTTTCTTCTAATTCATCCTCATATTGCTCTTGGTTTTCGATATTGAAATAAGAGCCATAATGAAACCATTGCAATACTAAACGATACTTCTCGAAACTGTCCCATCTTCCTTTCCCCTCGGGATGCATAAATAGCCAAAGCCGTTCATTTTCGGGTGCCGTTTCATAAATCTCATCCAATATGCAGTAAAGTTCATTCGCGATGAGTTCTATTCCCGGATTTTCGGGATTAATAATACGTCCTTCATCCCGGGAAGAGAACTGTATATGATGCCATAACAGAAAACGTATGTCTTCTACATTAATTTCATCGGGGTAATAATTTTCATCCAGCGGATAAAAGGGAAGCCAGTTCCCGTAACGTTTCTTACACGTTGCTGTAAAAGTAGTCCAAATTCCTACTTGGCTGATGACATCCTCAAACCAGGCTGCCAGGCAAAGGCTAAAATAGCGGGCATCCTCCTCCTCAAACATTCCGTCTGCTAAAGGCGTGTTCAGTACTTGGTAAATCTGATTGGCTACATCGGTGTAATAGCGGTCTACTTCGTCCACTATTTGATAAGGATGCAATTCTAACCATTCTTTCGGATATATTTTCTTCATTGTCTATTGATTTTAGTAGCACACATCGTTGTTCTTTCTTGTCAATTTTTGCCGAAGGTACACAAAAAAACGTTTGTCCTGTTGCTTTCCCGGTTATTTCTGCTCTTTTGATAAAAAAGTTTCAAAATAATTTGCAGATTCAAAAAATTTGCCTACCTTTGCACCCGCAATCAAGAAACAACGATTGTAAAGTTGGTGCCATAGCTCAGTTGGTAGAGCAAAGGACTGAAAATCCTTGTGTCACTGGTTCGATTCCCGTTGGCACCACAAAGAGTCAGAGAGTTACAGCGATGTAGCTCTCTTTTTTATTGTTTTATTGGGAGTCCGAAATAAAAAGGTTTTTCAACATCAAATGATTGTTTCTAAAAAGAATTAGCTATATTTGCCCTTAAAGGCTCTTTACCTTTATGGCTCATACAGCAAAGGCAACCACACAGAGGACAGCGACATTGACATTGCCGTTGTGGTAGAACGAATGAGTGATGATTATTTTGAAGATACTCCTTTATTGTGGAAACTGAAACGTAAGATAAGCAATCTTATAGAGCCAGTTCTACTTACAGAGGACACAAATAATCCTCTTTATGCAGATATTCTCAAAACGGGAATATGATATAAACAGAAATATAGAGAACTTAAGAAACAAAATCATAATGCCTCGTATAATCTGGAAAGGATGTTCGCGCAAACCGTATGAAGCTCCTGACGAGCCGCTTCCGCCTGAGGCCATAAAAGTGGAGATTCCGCGGAATCATTTTTGGATGCGTGCGTTATTCATGGCTGCTCCTTTGTATCTTCCTGTAGTCGCCTCGCTTTATTTAAAGAGCCATATCGCCGGATATGCCCTCATAGACAAGCGTTGGATTGCCCTCGGCTTGCTGGGCGCTTTGCTTTTAAGTAACGTGAGTTCGAAATAAGAATCAATATAATCTATTGTAAATTAGGAACATAGCGATAAAAGTATTAAATTTATAGTGCTGAATTATAATATTTAAACGATTACCACTATGTTTCCAGAGTCTAAAGTTACAGAGATTTATTGTATGGCTGATGATTTTTGCAAGGAATTTGCGTTACAACAGGAAAAATATATGATTGAAGACAGTAAAAAGAAGCATCGCAACAAGCCCAACCGCATGAGTGATGCTGAGATTATGGTTATTCTTATTCTGTTCCATTCTGGCGGTTTCCGTTGTTTCAAGCATTACTACAGGGAATATGTGTTGCAAACATCTGAAACACCTGTTTCCGCGTCAAGTATCCTATAATCGTTTTGTAGAACTGGAGAAGGAGATACTGCTTCCTATGACCATCTTCATAAAGAAGGTATTGATGGGAACCTGTACCGGCATCAGTTTTGTCGACTCCACTCCTTTACGTGTCTGTCGTAACCAAAGAATTCTGATTCATAAGACATTTGAAGGTCTTGCAGAACGAGGGAAATGCTCCATGGGATGGTTCTTCGGATTCAAGTTGCATCTGATAATCAATGATAAGGGTGAAATTCTCAATTTCATGTTTACACCTGCAAACGTAGATGATCGTGAGCCATTGAAACAGGGTAAGTTCGTGGAAAACATTAAGGGAAAACTATGTGCAGATAAAGGATATATTGGGCAGGCTTTGTTTGAAAATCTCTTCCTAAACGGTATTCAGCTTGTTACAAAGGTTAAAAGCAACATGAAGAATTCACTCATGAGTATAGCTGATAAGATTCTGCTTAGGAAAAGAGCCTTGATTGAAACGGTCAATGACGAACTGAAGAATATTGCTCAGATAGAACACTCCAGACATCGTTCTTTTAACAACTTTATAGCCAACTCCTTGTCGGCTATTGCGGCATACTGCTTTTTTGAGAAGAAGCCCGCCATTGATGTAAATTTTGTCAATGACGGACAACTATCTATTTTCTAATCTTATATCGAACTCACGTTAAAATAATATTGAGTTAGTAATAGAATATTTATTGAATAGTTATTGCGGTCGGAGTCCGGGAGGATTTCCGGCCGTTTTTATTGGATTATCCTCTCCGGCGAAGAGGGTAATCCTCTGCAAAGTCAAAGATAAAGCGTAAATTCGTGCTTTGTTCCAAAATCTTTTCGTACTTTTATACCCAAAAAGAGAAAAAGACTATGGATGCCGAACTGCAGAACGTGATAGCCCGTTTCCCTCAGATACGGAAAATCAAGGAGATAAAGCCTATCCAATCGGGGTTGATTAACCGGACTTACCTCATCGTGACCGATGAGGCGGACGATTATGTGCTTCAGTGCATCAACCATCAGGTGTTTACGGATGTGGATTTGCTTCAGCATAATATTGAATGTGTGACTTCGCATATCCGTGCGAAACTGATAGCGCGTGGCGAGCAGGATGTAGAGCGGAAAGTATTGCGTTTCCTTTCTACACCGGATGGGAAGACGTATTATTTCGACGGTGCGCATTATTGGCGTGTCTGTGTGTACATCCGCGGTTCGCATACGCAGGACGAGGTGACGCCTGATACGGCTTACCTGGTGGGATTGAAGTTCGGAGAGTTTGAGTCGATGCTTGCCGACTTGCCTGATAAGCTGGACGAAACGATTCCTGACTTTCATAATATGGAGTTCCGGATGGCTCAACTGAGAGAGGCGGTACAGGCGGATAAAGCCGGACGCAGAGAGAAGGTGCAGGCATTGATAGATGGAATAGGACGGGATGCGGAGGAGATGTGCCTTGCCGAACGCCTGTATCGGGAAGGGAAATTACCGAAACGGGTTTGCCATTGCGATACGAAAGTGAGCAATATGCTGTTTGATGCTGACGGGAAGGTGCTTTGCATTATCGATTTGGACACGGTGATGCCTTCGTTCGTCTTTTCCGATTTCGGCGATTTTCTTCGTACAGCCGCATGTACAGCGGCTGAGGATGAGCCGGATACAGACAAGATACATTTTAATCTGGAAATCTTCCGCGCTTTTGCCAAAGGGTATCTGGAGTCGGCGGTCTCTTTCCTTACACCGCTCGAAATTGAGATGCTGCCATACGCCGTGCGGCTTTTCCCTTACATGCAGGCGGTACGTTTCCTGACCGATTACCTGAACGGGGATTCGTATTACCGGATTCAATATGCCGAGCATAATCGTGTCCGTGCGCTGGCGCAATACAAGCTGTATCAGGAAGTGTGCAAAGCGCTGCCGGAGATGTATGATTTTATTAAAACGCAGATTCACGCAGATTTTCGCAGATTAGAATGTAACGGTTAAACGTATCTGCGTGAATCTGCGAAAATCTGTATTTCAACTAAATATATTAACTATAAACAGAATAAAGACATGAAGATAATCAAAACATGGGCATTGGGGATGTGTCTGCTCCTTGGAACCTGCGCCACCCAACCGGAATCGGAGGTGCAGACAAACGATAAAGGAACGCAATGGGAATGGAAAAAGGGAACAATTGTGGTGAAAACACCCGAACGTCCTGCCGGTCAGGAGAGTGTATTGGGATTGGCTTTGCCTAAAATGGAAGCGGTGCGTGTCGGCTTTGTCGGTTTGGGCATGCGCGGTCCGGGTGCTGTGGAACGTTTTACGTATATTCCGGGCACTCAGGTTGTGGCTTTGTGTGATTACGAGAAAGAGCGTGCCGAGGCTTGTCAGGAATTGTTGCGGAAAGCTTCTTTGCCGAAAGCCGCTATCTATTCCGGCGAGAAGGGGTATGAAGAATTGTGCAAGCGGGATGATATCGACCTGGTATATATTGCAGCCGATTGGTTGCACCATTTCCCCATTGCGAAGTGTGCGTTGGAGAACGGGAAGAACGTGGCTATCGAAGTGCCTTCGGCTATGAACTTGAAAGAATGCTGGGAGCTGGTAAACTTGAGCGAGAAAATGCGCAAGCATTGCATGATTCTGGAGAATTGTTGTTACGACTGGTTTGAGATGAATACGCTGAACATGGCGCAACAAGGAGTCTTCGGTGAAATTATCCGGGCACAGGGAGCGTATATTCATAATTTAAATGAATTCTGGGACCATTATTGGAAGAAAGGCGAAGACGACAAGTTGGGGTGGCGTCTAGATTACAACATGCGCCATCGGGGCGATGTGTACGCTACGCATGGTTTAGGTCCCGTAGCGCAGGCACTCAACATTCATCGGGGCGACCGCATGGCTACGTTGGTCGCTATGGACACCAAGTCGGTGGTAGGGAAGGCGTTGGTAGAAGCACGTACCGATTCGGCTTGTACGGACTTCCGCAACGGTGACCATACTACAACCCTGATTCGTACGGCAAACGGGAAGGTGATTGAAATCCAGCACGATGTAATGACTCCTCAGCCGTATAGCCGTTTGTATCAGCTGACCGGAACGAAAGGTTTTGCCAATAAATATCCGGTAGAAGGGTATGCGCTCGATAGCGAGCAGCTTTCCGCTTCGGGCGTCCAGCCTAAAGTGGACGATTTGAGTGCGCACGGCTTCTTGCCTCAGGCAGAACAGGAGGCTTTGGTGGCTAAATACCAGCATCCGATTCTGAAGAAGTATGGTGAACTGGCAAAAGAGGTAGGCGGACATGGCGGTATGGACTTTATCATGGACAGCCGTCTGGTGTATTGCTTGCAGAACGGATTGCCTTTGGATATGGATGTCTATGATTTGGCGGAATGGTGCTGCCTTGCCGAATTGGGAGAACTGTCGATGGATAACGGTTGTGTGCCGGTGGAGTTTCCTGATTTCACCCGTGGCGAATGGAATGTGATAAAAGGGTATCAGCATGCGTATGCTTCTCCTGAAGAAGAAGCTGTTGCCGCTGAAAAAGCCAAAGCGTTTACCGCCAAGCTGAAAGAACAAGGAGCCAAGGAGTGGGGATTGACAATTAATAATTAATAATTAATAATTAACAATTAACAATTGACAATGGACAATTGACAATTGAGGATGATGATGCCGCACGGTTAATTATTAATTATTAATTGTTAATTGCCCATTCATATACGACTATTTATTAACTAAATTCTTATAATACTATGTATCCATTAAAATTTAAGCCTATTCTGAAATCGACGATTTGGGGAGGCGAGAAAATTATTCCTTTTAAGCATTTTGATTGCCAGCAGGCACAAGTAGGAGAAAGTTGGGAAATCTCGGATGTGCCGGGTGATGAGTCTGTTGTAGCCAATGGTGCTGATGCCGGAAAGAATCTTACCCAGCTGGTGAATGAATACAAAGCCGCATTGGTGGGCGAAAACAATTACAAGCGTTTCAACGGGAAATTCCCTTTGCTTATCAAGTTTATCGATGCGCAGCAGGATTTGTCCATTCAGGTACATCCGAACGATGAACTGGCGATGAAGCGCCACAACTCGATGGGAAAGACCGAAATGTGGTATGTGATTGGCAATGACGGAGGCAAGGCGCATCTGCGTTCGGGCTTGAGCAAGCAGATTACGCCGGAAGAATATGCCCGGCGGATTGCCGACAACACCATTTGCGATGTGCTTGCCGATTATGCGGTGCAGCCGGGCGATGTGTTCTTTTTGCCTGCCGGACGCATTCATAGCATCGGAGCCGGATGTTTTATCGCGGAAATCCAGCAGACCTCGAACATCACATACCGTATTTATGATTTCAACCGGAAAGACAAGAACGGAAATACCCGCGAATTGCATACCGAATTGTCAAAAGATGCGATAGACTACACGGTCAGTGCAGATTACCGCACGCATTACACTCCGAAGCAGAACGAGCCGGTAGAGTTGGTAAGCTGTCCGTATTTCACAACTACGGTGTACGACCTCACCGAACCGATGGAGATGGATTACAGCGAACTGGATTCGTTTGTAATTTATATTTGCATGGAAGGGGCTTGCAGCATTACGGACAATGAAGGGAATCAGGTGGAACTTCAGGCAGGCGAATCTGTCCTCTTCCCGGCAACTACCGAATCGTTGTCGGTAAAGGCGAACGGACATGTGAAGTTTTTGGAAACGTATGTTTAATTGATTTGTATGGGGCAAAAGATAGCCAAATCTTAGAGCCTGATAGAATATTACTTTATTGGAAAATTTAAACAGGCTCTTATTTGCCTCCTTACTCTCTTAGAAGAAATAATGAAGAAAATACTGAATTATGCAGTTGTATGCCTGTTTTGGCTGGCTGCACTCCCTCTTTGGGCAGAAAACTATCCTTACCGGAGTGATGTGCTTTGGGTGACAGTGCCCGATCATGCTGATTGGTTGTATGAAACGGGCGAGAAAGCAGAAGTCGAAGTGCAATTCTATAAGTATGGCATTCCGCAAGACAAGGTAGAAGTGACATACGAAATCGGTGGAGACATGATGCCTGCGGATAAAAGCGGTACGGTTACACTGAAGAACGGGCGTGCCGTTATCTCGCTGGGTACGATGAACCAGCCGGGCTTTTTGGATTGCCGCCTTTCGGCTACAGTCGGTGGAAAGAAATACAATCATCACGTAAAGGTGGGCTTTTCTCCGGAGAAATTGCAGCCTTATACGAAACTGCCTGCCGATTTCAACACATTTTGGGAGAAGAACCTGGCTGAGGCTGCCAAGTGCCCGATGAAATACACGATAGAGCCAGCACCTGAATACAGTTCGGAAAAGTCGGATTGCTATCTGATTAAGCTGCAGTGTTTCCGTCCGGGTTCGTATGTCTATGGCTACCTGACCCGTCCGAAAGCGTCGGGCAAGTATCCGGTAGTGCTTTGCCCTCCGGGAGCGGGTGTGAAGACCATAAAGGAACCTAAGCGCCATATCTATTATGCGGACGAAGGTTGCATCCGTCTGGAAATGGAAATACACGGATTGAATCCGACCATGTCCGGTGAAGAATTTAAGGAAATCTCTTCGGCGTTCGGCAATTATCTGGTAAACGGCATTGATAACCGTGACAATTATTATATGAAGAAAGTGTACATGGCTTGTGTACGTGCCATCGACTACCTTACTTCATTGCCTGATTGGGACGGAAAGAATGTCATCGTACAGGGCGGAAGCCAAGGCGGGGCTTTGGCATTGATAACCGCCGGGCTGGACAAGCGGGTGACGGCATGTGTGGCAAACCATCCGGCATTGAGCGATATGGCAGGCTATAAGGCAGGGCGTGCCGGAGGTTATCCGCATCTGTTCAAGAATTATCAGGGCATGGATACGCCGGAGAAGATAAACACATTGGCTTATTACGATGTGGTGAATTTCGCCAAGCAAATCAAAGTCCCTGTTTATATGACATGGGGGTATAACGACAATACATGCCCTCCTACTACCAGTTATATTGTATATAATGTGCTGGATTGTCCCAAAGAGGCATTGATTACTCCGATTAACGAGCATTGGACTTCGGAAGCTACCGAATACGGACATCTGAAATGGATTCAGAAGCATTTGAAATGATATAAAAAACATCGAACGCAAAGACACAGAGGAATAAATTTTAGAGGGCAAAGGACATGGGACCAGACACCACCCTCTGTGTGCTTTGCTCTCTCAAAAATAATCTCTGCGTTTCTGCGTTTGATGAAAGAAATCCCCTGTTGTCCATGCGGACGGCAGGGGATTTAATTATCTGCATGCGGGATGTCATATGAGTGACGTAGTTAAGTTTTTTTCTTGTTATAAGGTAAAAATGTACGGTATTCTATGAGAATGTACGGGTTTCCATCTTGACATACAATGATTTCACTAAATTTGCAGAAAAATTTTAATTATTAATTGAATCATTTAATCTATGAGAACAGTACACAGAACTTTTAGCTTGTTAATGTTCTTGTTAATAAGCGTGAGTTTCCCGTTTAGTGCGTTTGCACAAAACAGGACGATTACAGGAACGGTGAGGGATGCGCAAGATGTCGTTATCGGTGCATCTGTCACAGTGAAAGGACATTCTACTTTGGGTACCATCACAGACATGGATGGTAATTATTCTATTTCGGTTCCGGCTTCTGCAACGGAATTGGTTTTTTCTTATATCGGTTATGAGACACAGTCTGTTGCTATTAAAGGGCGTACACGGATTGATGTGACGTTGGAAGAAAGCAGCCAGATGTTGGAAGAAGTTGTTGCCATCGGTTATGCGAAAGTAAAACGTAAGGATTTGACGGGTTCTTCGGTGTCGGTAGGTGGTGATGATTTGAAGATGACTCCGGTAACTACTGCGGCACAGGCATTGGCAGGTAAGGCTGCCGGTGTGAACATTGTTACCCAAAGTGGTGCTCCGGGTGCTGACATCAATATTACAGTACGTGGAGGAACATCTATCACACAAGGGACAGAACCGCTTTATATCGTAGACGGTTTCCAAATGGAAGACGGTTTGCGCAATGTGGATATTAATGATATCGAAAGCATTGATATCATGAAGGATGCTTCGGCTACGGCTATTTATGGTGCGCGTGGTTCAAATGGTGTAATCTTGATTACTACCAAGTCAGGTAAAGCAGGAAAGACGGAAGTGTCTTATAACGGATATGTCAGTTTCGACCGTTTAGGAAAGAAACTGGATTTGCTGGGTGTGGAAGATTATGTGAAATATCAGTATGAATTCCAGCAGCTGCGTGACAATATGGATAATTGGGCAAGCATTTTTGGCGGAAGTATCAATGATGCTGATTTCTATACTGGAGCTTATAGCCGCATCCATAATGACTATGCCAACCGTGAGGGCATTGACTGGCAGGATGAAGTATTTGGAAATACAGGTATTACGCAGAATCATAACGTCAATATTAGCGGTGGTAGCGAAAAGACCCGTTATATGTTGAGCTACAACTATACAGGTGAAGACGGCATCATGGACAAACATGGTTACCAGAAGAACAGTGTACGTGCAAAAATCAATCACGAGTTGTGGAAAGGGGTACGTTTTGATTTTTCTTCCAGTTTGCAGATGACGAAACTGGAAGGTGGAGGTTCTTTGGGCGGAACATTGAAACAGACCATTCTGCAGCCGGTTACCGGTGGTGTAAGATGGACAAATGAAGAATTGTTGGGTTCGGATTTGAGTGACCTGTTGTCGGAAATGTATGGCGGTGACAATTATGATGCTAACAACCCGATATTGAATAACAAGGCCATTACAGAGGAAAAGTATACCCGTTTCGCTTCGGTAAACGCCGGATTGGAATTTGATATTATTAAAGGTATGACTTTCCGTACAGCTGCAAGTTACTTGTGGCAACAGGTGCGTGAGGATTATTGGGATGACGGTAGCACAAAGACTGCTCAAACGAATCAAAGTCCTTATGGTTACGGCCATCGTAATAATGATGAGAAATTCTCTTGGCAGATTACCAATACCTTGAACTATTCTTTTGATATCGCCGAGAAACATAGTTTTAGCGTCTTGCTGGGTCAGGAAACTTGGTATCAGGAAAAAATGAACTTGGATAATGAATACCGTAATTTTTCCGATGGAAACTTTGGATTGAACGATGTGAGCATGGGTACGCCTTATACTTGGAAATCTGGTAAGAGCCGTGAAGGTTTGGTTTCTTTCTTTGGCCGTGTATCTTATAATTTCAACGAACGTTATCTTGTTACCGGAACGTTACGTGCCGATGGTTCTTCTAAATTTGCGAAAGGAAACCAATGGGGCTATTTCCCCTCCGCTTCTGCCGCTTGGCGTATTTCGGAAGAAGCATTTATGGAAGATGTGGAATTCATTGACAACCTGAAGTTACGTGTCGGTTATGGTACATCAGGTAACAACAACATCGACAACAATATGTATGCTACCGATTATGGTTCGGGACATTACGGGTATAACGGTACCGATTTTATCACTCTCGTACCGGGAACGAAACTGGGCAATAAAGATTTGAAGTGGGAGAAAACAACTTCTACCAATATCGGTATAGACTTTTCTGCATTCAATAGCCGTTTGAACTTGTCGGTAGACTGGTATAACAATGAGTCTTCCAATCTGTTGATTGAAAACAAGATTCCTACTTCTACCGGATATTCTACTCAGTTCCAGAATATTGGTTCTATCCGCAACCGTGGTGTGGAAATCGTGTTGAATACGGTCAATATCCGTACAAACGATTTTACTTGGATGATGGACTTTAACATGGCATTCAACCGTTCAAAGGTACTGCAAATCTATGGTGACAGCGAAACGAAATATTTCATTCAGGATTACGAGTCACGTATGGGATTTAAGATTGAAGAAGGAAAGCCTTTAGGACAGTTCTATGGTTTGCAATATGATGGTATTTATACAACGGATGATTTCATTCAGAATGCTGACGGTACTTACACGCTGAAAGACGGTATCCCTTACCTGAAGGGCTCGAATCGTGAAAGCGTAAAACCGGGTGATGTGAAATATCGTCCTACGGCAGGTGAAACGGATGATAACGGCAATCCGGTATGGAGCACCAATGACCGTACCGTTATTGGTAATGCTGCTCCTGACTTTACCGGTGGTTGGAATAACACATTCCGCTACAAAGGTTTCGATTTGAGCGTATTTATGTATTTCTCGGTTGGAAATGATGTGTTCAACATGAGTACCCAGCGCTTTGTAGGTCCGTATCTTGCCAACCAGAACACCATTGATAAAATGGCAAACCGCTTTACTCTGATTGACCCGAATACAGGAAAAGAAACCACCGATTTGGTCCGTCTGGCAGAATTAAATCCGGGACAGTACAGTGGTGACATGATGTGGAATATCTCTACAAACAATAAGACGGCCATCAGCGACCATAGCAGTTATTACATTGAAGATGGTTCATTCTTGCGTTTAAGCACTATTACATTAGGATATACCTTCCCCACCAGATGGGTACAGAAAGCGAAATTAAAGAGCGCGCGTCTGTATTGTACATTGAATAATGTATGTACGATTACAGGATATAGCGGTTATGACCCTGAAGTATCAGCTACAGACAGTGCGTTGACTCCGGGTATCGATAATTCTTCTTATCCTCGTTCAAAAAGTTGGGTAATAGGCGTTAATTTAACCTTTTAAAGACAGAAAATAGATATGAAAAAGATAATGAATATATTGGGGGCTGCAGTTTTGGTATTGACTGCTTCCTCTTGTCAGGACTGGTTGGATATGCCTTCTGAATCGAAGGCGGATAGTTCTACCGTTTTTTCTACGCTGAGCCGTGCAGAGATGGCTGTGATGGGAGCCTATTCTTCCCTTCATACGCAAGAACTGGGATATCAGTTGCTGATGGGTACGGACGAATGCACTTCTACGGAAAGTAATTCTAAATATAACGTGGCGAATTACGACTATACGAACACATCGGGAATGCTGAGCAAGACATATACCGAAATGTATAAGGCAATAGAATATTCTAATGTATGTATCAAGAATTTGCCTTTGATGTCGGTAAGCGAAAGCGAGCAGGAAAAGCTGAATGCCCTGTTGGGTGAATCGCTGGCTATCCGTGCGTATGCATATTGGAATATCGTCCGTTTTTATGGTGATGTGCCTTATACGGATATACCGACCAGCGATTTAACAACTTTCTCTTCTTCTCGTGTGAGCCGCGATACCATTTATGATCATTGTATTTCCGATTTGCAGCGTGCAATCGAACTGTTGCCTTGGCGCAGTGAAGGGATGGTGGAAACTCCGGAACGTTTCACAAAGAATGCCGCTTATGGTATTTTGGCACGTGTAGCTCTTTATGCTGCAGGCTATTCGTTGCGTTGGGATCTGAGTACAGTACCTTACAATGCAAGCACTTGCCGTATTGCTCAACGTGATGACCAAACTCGTATTCGTGAACTTTATCAAATTGCAGCAGACGCTTGTAAAGCAGTCATTACAAAAGGAGAAAACTCTTTGCTGGAAGATTATGACGAGATTTTCCGTGATTTAGGAAATCAGCGCTACAACAATGAAACAATGTTTGAATTCGGCTGGTATGGTGCAAACTCATCCGATGTACGTACCGGCTATACGAACGGTATTCCTACGAGTGGTACTGATAATGAAGTGCTTGGCAAGGGTGGCAGCCAGATGATAGCCATGCCGACTTTCTATTTCGAATACGAGGAAGGCGACCAACGTAGAGATGTTTCTATCTGTAATTACGGATTGAGGCTCTCGACTGGAAACAATGCTTATCAGATGAATACCTTTGCTGGTATGGGTGTCGGGAAATACCGCATCAATTGGAAGAATAGCCGTGGTACATCGGACAGCCGTCGGGATATTAATTGGCCTTTGTTGCGCTATTCAGATGTGTTGTTGATGTATGCCGAAGCGTTGAATGAATTAAATAATGGCGCTACGTCAGAGGCTGTAGATGCTGTGAGAGAAGTCCGTATGCGTGCTTTCCGTAATGATGAGGCGAAAGTAGGCGATATACCTACCGGTTACGAAGATTTTAAGAATTACATTATACAAGAACGTAAATTGGAATTGTCGAACGAAGGTTTGCGTAAGAGTGACTTGGCGCGTTGGGGTATTTTGGTAGATTATTTGACAGCAGAGAAAGAAAAATTGGTTCAATTGGCAAAACGTGAAGGCAAATATGCAAATGTAGAAGTATACCGTGCCTATAAGTTATCTGCAGTTCCTACCTTGAACGATCCAACCATTGCCTTGTCGTATATCCCGATGACAGAAGAAGAAGTGGCTTCTATTTTGACCGATGAAGAACTTGCCACATTGCATGTTCTCAATTCAGGTGCAAGCGGTGCTGTGGTCAAGGATTTCTATGAAGATGCTGACGGCAATGTCTATTATACGGAACAGCCGGGTACTACTGCGGTGGAATATACCATCTTGAATATGTTCAGCATCAATACGATAAAGCAGAAAGGTAATTTGAGCGTGGAGGATGTGGAAGGTGTATCTTCTAACAATCCGTGGATTACGGGAACTTCAGGTGTATATTATGGAATGAAGAAAAATATGGTAGAAATACTTCCATTTAACACAACCAATATTATAGATGTCAATCCGGGGCTTGCTGAACAGCAGCATCCTTGTTATTGATGAAGGTCTTTTTTAATGGAGGATGTGCCGAAACGAAACATGGTTTTGTAGAGGCGCATCCTCTTTTTTTATAGAAAAATCATATCATGAAAACATTTTTATTGGGGGTAGGTTTGTGCCTGTCAGTTTCAGTGATAGCACAACCTTTGGCATTCCCACAAGCAGAGGGATATGGAAAGTATACAGTCGGTGGAAGAGGCGGTAAAGTGATAAAAGTCGTTAATCTGAATGATTCCGGACCGGGAAGTCTGCGTTTTGCGGTAGAACAACACGGAGCAAGGATTGTTGTATTCGATGTGGATGGGACTATTGAACTGAAGTCACCGCTTCGGATAAACAATGATAGCATTACGATTGCGGGGCAGACGGCTCCGGGTGATGGCATCTGTCTGAAAGACTATCCTTTGGTTGTAAATGCCAGTCAGGTAATTGTCCGCTATCTCCGCGTGAGGGTAGGGGATAGGGTAAAGGTTGATGCTGATGGTATTGGTGGAGGAAGATATGGGCAACATCATGTTATCTTGGATCATTTGACTTCGAGTTGGTCAATTGATGAATGTCTTTCGATTTATAAAACCAAATACTTGACGGTACAGTGGTGTATGGTAAATCAAAGTTTGACACATTCGGTGCATACAAAAGGAAATCATGGGTTTGGTGGAATTTGGGGAGGCTATCAGGCTACTTTTCATCACAATCTGTTGGCAAACCATTCCAGCCGTAACCCGCGTTTTTCTTCTGTAGAAGGGACAAAGATGGTTGATTTCCGAAATAATGTAGTCTACAATTGGGGTTTTAAAGCAGCATACGGCGGCGGGCGTGGTGGCGAAATCAATATGGTTGCCAATTATTATAAGCCAGGTCCTGCGACGGAATGCCCCCATAAGTTATTGGATGTTGCCGAAGACGGTACAGGGCGTTATTATGTGGAAGGCAAT
This sequence comes from Phocaeicola salanitronis DSM 18170, assembly GCF_000190575.1. Lineage (NCBI taxonomy): Bacteria > Pseudomonadati > Bacteroidota > Bacteroidia > Bacteroidales > Bacteroidaceae > Phocaeicola > Phocaeicola salanitronis. The sequence goes on from NC_015164.1 coordinate 3,015,915, forward strand.
GTATTGGAAGGCGATTCTAAGGTTACAGAAAACAATTGGAAGGGGGTGTTCGGTAAGCATCCGGAACGTTGTAGGGTAGAGCAGCCTTTTGCGTATGAGGAAATAGCACAGGATACGCCAGAGGAGGCATATTCGAAAGTCTTGGAGAACGTGGGATGCAGCTTTTCCCGTGACAGCTATGATGCGGAAATCATTCGTCAGATTCGGGAGGGAGTTTCTCTTTTTGGAAATAAGGGACTGATTGATACACCGGAGCAGGCTGGAGGTTGGCCCGATTTGCGTAAAGGGGTGCCATTGCGTGATACAGACGGAGATGGTATTCCCGATGTATGGGAACAAACACATGGATTGAACCCTTCAGACTGTTTAGATGCTTCGTTGTATAGTGAGGAAGATAAGGCTTACACGAATATTGAGGTATATATGAACAGTTTAGTAAAATAAAAAGTGCAAAAAGAAAGCCGGCTTTTCGTGAAGTCGGCTTTCTTTTTGTTGAGGGTATCTGTTTTTTATACTTCTACCAGTTTGTATTTCGGAACCATAACCTTCATCATAATCCAGCTGAATAGGTAAGCCAAGGATGCTACGATGAATACAATCATGTAACCTGCATCGATACCTTCGAAGCCTAAGAATGACATATTGGTTTCTTTCGAGTAGGTGAACAGCAGACCAGAGCATTGGTTGAAGAGCAGACAGCCTACACCACCTGCCATACCGCCGATACCGGTAACTGTCGCTACGGCTGATTTCGGGAACATGTCGCTGACTACTGAATAAACGTTTGCGCTCCAGCTTTGGTGTGCGGCACCGATGATACCGATGATGATAATCGGATACCAGCAAGAGGCTGCACCTGCCGACTGGGCGAACAAGCCTATCAGCGGGAAGAACGAGAAAATCAGCATGGCTTTCATTCTGCCTTTATAGGGATCCATCTTCTGTTTCTCTACAAAGAAAGTAGGCAGATAGCTTCCGTAGAGCGACAACATCGAAATCAGGTACAGGGTAAAAATCAGCATCATACCCATGGTAGAGTCTGAACTGTATCCATATACATCGCGGATGTATGCCGGAGCCCAGAACAGGAAGAACCACCATACTCCATCGGGCAAGAAACGTCCGAAGATGACAGCCCATGTCTGACGGAAAGTGAAACATTTCCAAAGTCCAATTTTCGGTCCGTCGTTGTTGTCCTTGCTGACAGTGTTTTCGGCTACTGCATCTTGTTCGATATAGTCCAGCTCTGCTTTGTTCACACGCTTGTTGTCGCGCGGTTTGTCGTAGAATTTATAGAACAGTATCATCCACAGCAGTCCCACACCGCTCATTACGATGAATGCCATTTCCCATCCGAAGGCACGTGCAATGCCCGGTATGATAAACGGAGCTATCAGGGCACCTACTTGTGCGCCGGCATTGAACAGACCGGTAGCGAAGCCGCGGTCTTTTTTGGGGAAATATTCAGCGGTAATCTTGATGGCTGAAGGGAAGTTGCCCGATTCGCCGATAGCTACGATACACCGCATGAACACGAACAGCCATACACTGACGGTTGACACTGCCAATGCGATATTTCCGGTTGATTTGATGACGGCAAGGTTTTCGCGGGCAGCCCCGAAAGTAAACATCCAGTCGCCGCTTACAATACCGTTGGTCAATATGCCGGTGAAGGCGTGCAGGAATGCACCTACCACCCAAGTACCGAATGCGATGAGATAACCGCGGCGTGTGCCTACCTTGTCGATGAACTTGCCGATGAACAGCATGCTGATGGCGTATACTAACGAGAATACACCCGTGATGGTTCCGTAGTTGGCATCCGACCAGTTCAGTTCAGGGGCAATGAAGTCTTTATAGGTAAGCGACAAGACCTGACGGTCCATATAAGTTGCTGCGGTAGCCAAGAAGAGCATACTGCAAATCACCCAGCGGTAATTGCTCATTTTAGCTCCCGTTTCGTTTGAATTACTCATGGTATTAAACTGTTATTTAGAAATTATGTGTGAATAAATCATTTATCTCATGTCCAGGTATTTGATTTCGTCCTTGTCGCTATACTTCAGGTTTTCGCCTGCCATCCCCCAGATGAAGGTATAGTTGCTGGTACCTGCTGCTGCATGGATGCTCCATTCCGGCGAAGTGATGGCTTGCTCGTTGTGGAGCCAAACCAGACGTTCTTCCTGAGGCTCGCCCATGAGGTGGCAGATGGCATTGCCTTCGGGAACATTGAAATAGAAGTATGCCTCCATGCGGCGTGTGTGCGTGTGGGCAGGCATGGTGTTCCATACCGAGCCGGGAGCCAGTTCGGTCAATCCCATTTGCAGCTGGTTGGTGCCGCCGCCTTCTACGCGTTCCAGCACATCTTTCACAATCAGCTGGTTCACTACACGGTCGTTGCTGTCTTCCATTTTTCCGTAGTGGTCAGAAATTGCCAGTGCATATTTCTTGGGGTTCGCTTTCTGAGCCTTTACATCGGTGGTAATCAGCTGAGTGACAAATTGCTTGTAGGCAGGAGCCGAGTTGATATAGAATTTGGCAGGTTTGGCAGGGTCGTTGCTTTTGAAAGTCACTTCCTTGTTTCCGCAACCTACATAGAGCGCTTCTTTATATTTCATGGGATATTCTTTACCGTCTACAGTTACAACACCGTCTCCGCCGATGTTGACTACACCTAATTCGCGGCGTTCCAAGAAATATGTGATTTCCGGACCCAGTTCATGGAATGTTTCCAGTTTCAGCACTTTGTTGACGGGCATTACGCCACCATAGATAAGGCGGTCGTAAAGTGTATAAGTCAGGTTGATTTCATCGGCTGCCATTACTTTCTCCATAGCGAAAGACGAGCGCAGGCGTTCGGTGTCATAGTGCTTTACGTCTTGCGGGTGGCAAGCGGTCTGCACCTTGTAATTCATTTGGGCAGATGCCGTAGTGGCTGCAAAGCCCAGCATCATTGCGATAGCTAATTTTTTCATTGTTCTGTATTTTAAGTTATTGAATTATTATGTTTTTGGGTATTTATTTGGCTGCCTGTTTGGCTTCTTTCTCGCTGCGGATGATGATGCGGCGGTTGATAAGCATCATGGCGATGGCTATCAAAGCGAGCAGTCCGGCACCTATGTACGAGAGTTTGATGCCTCTGTAGATAAGCCATCCGAAGAGAGAGGAAGCAAAGTCGAGTGCGCCGCCCGAGAAGCCTTCCGGAATGTGTGCTGTGGGGTCATGTGTAGCTTCATATACCGTGTTGGCTGCCAATGTGAAGTCGGGAGCCATGTCGGTCACGAAATAAAGTCCGATGATAAGTGTAACCAGACCGATAATCAAGGTTTTCAATACATTTCCTTTTGTATAGGGTAATACCATGGGGAACAGGTAGAACATGCCTGCCAGGGATGCCAAGGGCAGGAACTGGTTGCCCGGAAGGAATACGGCAAGCGCCAGAATGACGGGAATCAGGATAACCGATGCTACCAGTGTGGCAGGATGGCCGATGACCAGGGCGGGGCTCATGCCGATATGCACTTTCTTGCCGTTGAATTTGGTCTTCACCAGTTCCGAAGTCTTTTCGGAAATGGGTTTCAGTCCTTCAATGAAAAGCGAGGTAATGCGGGGGATAAGTTCCATGACCGCACCCATGGTGATACCCAGGAAGAGCACTTTCTTGATGTCGAGCTGTGCGGCGGCACCGATAAGTATACCTACGATGACACCCAGCACCAGCGGTTCGCCCAATACGCCGAACTTCTTTTTCATTCCGTCGGCGTCAATGTCCAGCTTGGAGAAGCCGGGAATCTTGTCCAATGCCTTATTTATAAGGATAGCGAAAGGCGTGAAGCTTTGGCAGAAAGGCTGGGGGATGGAGATACCGTCCAAGTCATAGTATTTCTGGAACTTGTCTGCTGTCAGGTCGGCGCATACAAGTGTGATGATGTAGCAAATGATGGCTGCGAAATAGCCCCATGCCAGGCTTTCTCCCATAACGAAATACGCTACGGCACCGATAAAGGCGAAGTGCCAGTAGTTCCAAAGGTCGATGTTCACCGTACGGGTGGTCTTCGTGATGAGCATCAGCACGTTTATGCCCAGGCAAATCGGAATAATCAAGGCACCTACGGCCGTGTTGTATGCCACGGCTGCCGCTGCGGGCCAGCCCATGTCGAATACGTTCAGTTGCAGGTGGTAAAGGTCGGAGATAGCTTTTAAGGGATTGTCGAAGTTGGTGGTCAGCAAGGCGGTGACTACGCCCAAGCCCACGAAGCCGACACCTACACAAAGTCCGGACTTCAATGCCTTGCCAAACTTCATGCCGATGCATAAACCGATGATTGTAAAGATGATAGGCATCATGACCGATGCCCCTAAACTAATAATGTAGCTGAATACTTGTTCCATACGTTATTTCTCTAAAATGTAGTTACTAAGGTTAATGATGAATGAAATTGTGCCAAATGTACGGTCTTTTCTTCTAATTTGCAATTGATTCTGCAAGAAATTGCAAACTTTGGTCAAATTAAAACGATTTTTACCGTTATCGTGCACGATAATCTTTGTTATGTGATTAATTATTCCACGTTTAAGCACAGAAAATCCACATGTGCCGTTCGGTTTTTTTCGTATATTTGCCGTAAATAAATTGAACTATCATGAAAAGCAAGAGTTTTTTAGTATTTGGGTTGGGAATGTTGTGTTCTGCGTTCGGCACAGTACAGGCGCAGACGGATTTCCCGAAAGAGCAGAAGCCGTGGTCGGTGCGTATGGCAGAGTCGGAAATGGTTCGGAATCCCGAATCGTGGATGCTTGATTTCCAGCCGGCTTTGAAGTGGGACTATTGTCATGGGTTGGAACTGGGAGCGATGCTCGATGTGTACGACCGTTATGGCGACGCGAAGTTTTTCGATTATGCCTTGGCGTATGCCGATACCATGGTCAATGCCGACGGCACCGTTAAGAAGTACAAGGTAGAGGAATACAGCCTCGACCGTATCAATTCGGGTAAGTTCCTGTTCCGCATCTACGAGCAGACGAAAGACCCGAAGTATAAGAAAGCCTTGGATTTGATTCGTACCCAGTTCGACGGGCAGCCCCGGAACGACGACGGAGGTTTCTGGCATAAGAAGGTCTATCCGCACCAGATGTGGCTGGACGGCATCTATATGGGCGTGCCTTACCTGGCGGAATACGCTTACCGCAACAACGAGCCGCAGGCTTATCAGGAAGTCATCAAGCAAATCCAGTTGGCGAAGAAACATACCTACGACCCTGCCACGGGATTGCTCCGCCATGCGTGTGACGTGAGCAAGACCGAGAAATGGGCAGACAAGCAGACCGGCCAGTCGCAACATACTTGGGGGCGTGCGTTGGGCTGGTATGCCATGGCGTTGGTCGATGTGCTCGATTTCATTCCCAAGCACGAGCCGGGACGCGACTCGGTGCTGGTGATTCTGAACGACATCGCCAAGGCATTGAAGAAGTACCAAAGCCCCGAAGGCCTGTGGTATCAGGTAATGGACCGGAGCGGAGACGAAGGCAACTACCTGGAGTCGTCCTGTTCTACGATGTTTGTCTATTCGCTCTTCAAGGCGGTGCGCAAGGGATACATTCCCGTTTCTTATTTCAATGTGGCGCGGAAGGGATACGAAGGCATCCTGAACCATTTTATCAAGGTAGACGAGAACGGGCTGGTATCCATCACCCGTGCCTGTGCCGTAGCCGGTCTGGGAGGAAAGAATTACCGCTCGGGCGACTATAACTATTACATTAACGAGACCATCCGCGACAACGACCCGAAGGCGGTAGGCCCCTTCATCCTTGCCAGCCTGGAATGGGAAGGGCTGCCCAAGGAGCAGCGCCGCTTTGCCGAACCACGCTCGCTGGTGGTGGCTCAGGACGGGTCGGGCGACTTTACCACCCTTGCCGATGCATTGGAGTCAGCCCGTGCGTTTATGGATTTCGACGTGAAAATCTATGTGAAGAAAGGCGTCTACCACGAGAAACTGGTTGTTCCCTCATGGCTTCAGCACATCGAAATCATCGGGGAGGACGTGAACGAGACGGTCATCACCAACGCCCACCATGCCAATATGAACAAGATGGGGACATTCCGTACTTATACGGTGAAAGTGGAAGGCAATTACATCACGTTCCGCAACCTTACCATCGAGAACAATGCGCCGCGCCTGGGGCAGGCGGTGGCGTTGCATACCGAAGGCGATTGCCTGCGTTTCTTCAATTGCCGTTTCTTGGGCAATCAGGATACGGTCTATACCGGCACCGAAGGCACCCGCCTCTATTTCGAGAACTGTTACATCGAGGGGACAACCGATTTCATCTTCGGTCCCTCTACGGCGTGGTTCGAGGGATGCACCATTCATAGCAAGGCCAATTCGTATGTGACGGCGGCTTCTACGCCTCAGTACATCGCCTACGGCTATGTGTTCCATAAGTGCAAGCTCACGGCGGATGCCGGCATCGATAAGGTCTATTTGGGCCGTCCGTGGCGTCCGTACGCTTCTACCGTCTTTATGAATTGCGGGTTGGGCAAGCACATCCTTCCCGCAGGCTGGCATAACTGGAACAACAAAGCCAACGAACAGACCGCACGTTATGCCGAGTATGGCAATACAGGCGAGGGAGCCGGCGTTTCCGGACGTGTGGCATGGGCACGTCAGCTCACCGCGAAAGAAGCCGAAGGCATTACGATGAGCAAGGTCTTTGCGATGTCGAGCGATTGGAATCCTTGTGAGTAAAACAAAGTAGATAATATTTCGGGGAAAGGCAGCCGGGTGCATGCGCTGATGCAGCCGGCTGCCTTTCTTGTTTCATATAGCTGCGTTACGTGCACGATTAGTAATCGTACAGCAATACGATTAGTAATCGTCAACGTGTACGATTAGTAATCGTACACACAACGCAGTTATACTTCTTTCCATTCATGAATAAGTCATGTGGATTACACAGCCTATTGCAATCCAATTTACAGGCTGCTTCAGGAACAGGAATAAACATTCAGAGTTTGCTCATAAACCGTTCGCGGTCTACGATGTAGCGGATGTGGGTGGCTTCGCCTACCACGCCTTTCGTATCGGAAGCCGTCACCTTGAAAGCCAGTTTCCGTCCTTCCACATTCTCCAGTACCGCCGTGGCGGACACTTCCTCGCCCAGCGCCGAAGGTTTCACATGGGTGGTTTCGATAAAGGCGCCCACCGTAGTGCTGCCTTCGGGAAGCTCGGGCTGTACAGCCTTCATCGCCGCATTTTCCATTAATGCTACCAAGGCGGGCGTAGCAAACACTTCCATATCGCCCGAACCTAACGCCAGGGCGGTATTCGCCTGCGTCACTTTTACTTTACTTGTATAAGTCAATCCTTTTTCCATACTTTTGTTTTATTGCTGTTTTATCATAGGCAAAAGTATGCATTTTATCGAAAAACAACTTTAGAGCCTGTTTAAATTTTCCAATAAAGTAATATTCTATCAGGTTCTTTTGCGTTTGTTTCCGGTCTGTTTTCCCGATTTTATCCGTCAGATAGCCCGCTGTCCTCCTCATAAAATCAGAAAAACATCCTCGAAAACAATTCGCAAATTAACCTGGGCAAAATTTAAACGACAGGCTCTTATCATCAAGCGATAAATTGTCTGATAAAATAAAAATTACAAATACCAACATTACTTACATTTGGTTTCAAGAAGCAGTTTGATGCTTTTCATGCCGGGTACCGATGCCTTTATTTTTACCTTCCCCCCATTTCGGGTAGCTCGGAGAATCAGCAATGCACCACCCCGATAAAGCGAAGTCACCGCCGCCTCCAAATTACGGTTCGTGAAATGGTCGCCATTATCAAGCGCCAACACGTTGGCTTCTCCTTCTACATCTATCGTCAGATCACCTTCATAATTTTCAACCGGCCGTCCCTTGTTGTCTACAGCCGTAAACCGGATAAACTGTAAATCCATACCGTCGGCACACCAACTGCCGTTATCTTCTACCTCGGCTTTCAGGCGTACGGCTTTGCCCGGGGATTGCAGCTCGTGGCGTGCTACTTCCTTGCCGTTATTCTTAGCTACCGCAACTACATTGCCCGGCTGCCAGCTGACACCTTCCCACAAAAACTTGTTCTGGGCTTTATCATCCTGCCGGTTGTTCCGCTTTACTCCAAGGCTTTTCCCATTCTGGAACAATTCCACTTCATCACAATTGGAGGATACTTCCAACGTAATGCTGTCTCCCTTCTCGGGCCTCCAATAGAAATGGCTCATCTCGGCACGGCCCGACAGGATGTCGTTCCAGATTATGCTTTTCTGCTTGCTTTCAAGTACTCCGATATGCACCTGCGGCTCGTCTACAAAACAAGAGCGGACAAGCCATGCCCGGGGATAAGGTTTCAGCGTATGGTCAAAGAAAGAATAGTTCCATCCTTTCTTAGGCCAACCGTCACTTTCTCCCCAATACTCTATCGCTCCCCAGTAGCAAAGCCCTATGGTAGAAGCTCTGTCCATACGCAGATAAGGAGTAATCAGGTCGTTGACGCTCGCTTCGCTCTGGAAGATGATCAGATTGGGGTCGTACGCCTTATAGCGACGGTAATCGGCGTATTCATAATTGTAAGAGGCTATTTGCGTAATGCATGAAAGCTCGGGAGGAATGATGTTGGAAGGCTCACGGAATCCCGAGTCGGCACGGCGTATGCCATTGGCACGGGCAGGATACATGGCTGCGGTCGAGGGACGGGTCTTGTCGTAACGCTTCAAGTAGGTATCGAGAATGCGGAACGTCGTCACTCCCCAGTCGCCGGTCATATACCCCGATGCATTTTCACGATGCTGCATTTCGTTGCCGAGACTCCACAGAATGATACAAGGATGATTGCGGTCACGCTTCACCCATTCGGTAAGCAACTGCGGCCATACATACATAAACGATTCACGTCCACCCCAGCAATTGCCGTCGTTGCTCCATTTATCCACCAGTTCATCAACGACCAGAAAACCCATTTCATCGCACAGGTCATAAAAAACATCCGGATAAGGATTATGAGAACAACGCACGGCATTGAAACCAAATGCCTTCAGCTGCCTGAGCTGCCTTTCAATGGCGGTGCGATAAGTGGCCACTCCCACTCCCCCAAAATCGGTATGGTTGGCTATACCCTGCAAGAACACTTTCTTTCCGTTAAGCCGGAAACCGAAATCAGGGCTGTATTCTATTGTACGAAAGCCAAAGCGTTCACTTATCCTGTCAGTAGGCTTCCCATCAACATACATGACCACTTCACAAGTATAAAGATTCGACTTCTGATCACCTGATTCGGGAGAAACCACCTTCCACAAGCGAGGGGATGTAACCGTCATCGGGTCCAGATCCACTTCATAAAGATGCAGACGGGATTTAGCCGGTGCGGAGGTCATCTTTGATGAAGTGACCTTTTTCCCGCCGGCATCAAATATGTTAGCCTGAAATTCAACCTTTCCTTTCTGAAGAAGAGCACCTGGAAGCTCCGCCTGAACACGTACAATCCAATTGTCGTCCCTTGCTTTTTCTGCTACTACATATACCCCGTGCCGGGACATCGACATCGTGTCTTTCACTATTATACGCACATCGCGGTTAATGCCTCCGCCCGTATACCAGCGGGAACCTTCGGGAACGCCGGTATTCGTATAGACAGCCAGCAAGTTATCTTCTCCATATTTCATTTTTTGAGTCACGTCACAATCGAAACCGCAATAACCGTATTCAGTAGAACCTATTTTCTCACCGTTCAGATACACATCCCCGTAATACATCATGCCTTCGAAATCAACCACCACCTGCCTGCCGCGCCAAGCCTCATCGGGACGGAATGTCTTCCGGAACCATGCGCCCGACATTTCCTTAAAACCACGTGCCGCACGCGCCTCTTTCTTCCAAGGCATATTCAACTGATAATCGTAAGGAAGGTCGAGTAAACGCCACGACTTGTCATCCGTTTCAGGCTTTTCACCGCCTGCCACTTCACCCAAATGGAACCTCCAGTCAAAATTCAGAAGAATAGAATCTCTTTCTGCCGCAACTGCCTTAAAGCCTGCGAGCAACAGGAACAAGAATACAAAAGAACATTTTTTCATTGCCGAATCAGTTATTTGTTAAAGATATTGTTAATTGCCTGCAAAAATAACGAACCGGCTTATTTCCATTTTTACGGAAATGTCCGTATAGTTACAAAATTGTACAGCCCGCCGATTATCGTACAGTTACATATACATTTTGAATCAAAAGACATATAAATTATTCGCATTCCAAACTTCTAAAGCATTCCTTCCTTGCGCCCGATGACCATCATTCAGCTTGGTTGCCCTGCTGCTTATAGTGCAACGGAGAGACGCCGTAATAAGACTTAAAGACCGTAGTCAGATATTGAGGTGTTCCGAATCCGACCCTATAACTCACTTCAGCAACCGTAATATGATCGTCACGCAACAACAAGGCGGCTTGTTCTATACGTATTTTCCGGATATACTCCTTAGGCGAACAGCCTGCAAGGGCATTTACCCTCTGGTAAAACTTTGTACGCCCATACCCCATGGCTTTCGCCAGACGATCGACATTCAAATCAGTTTCGCTCAAATGCTCCTTTATATACGCATCAAGCTTAAGCATAAACTCACGGTCACGCTCTTCGATGATAAGTTCCGGCATTTTTACTTTCTGCTCCACTTCCACCTGCGAATAGCTCACCTTCAACTGTTCGTGCCTTTGCAAGATGCTGACGCACTGAACAACCAATTCGCGTGTAGAAAAAGGTTTCGCCATATACACGTCCGCTCCCGATGATATGCCCTTAATACGCCCTTCCATGCCATCAACGGCGGTCAGCATAATCACCGGCAAATACTTATAAGCACTGTGGCGTATGTGCCTCAGCAAGCCAATACCATCAAGATTAGGCATCACACAATCTGTTACTACCAAATCGGGCAACTGGTCATGAAGCATAGCGACCGCTTCTTTTCCGTCATTCGCTGTACGGACATGGAAATAATCACTTAATTCAGCCGCAAGAAAATCCTGAGTATCACGGTCATCTTCTACAACCAGCACAGTATAGCCGTTAAGGAATGTGCCATTTACGGCAACCGGATGTTTGGAAAGGACATCACCATCAGCGGTTTTGCCATCAATAAGCGGCGACTGATACATGAACTCTTCAGGTTTATATACCGATTTATCTAAAGGAAGAGTCAGCACAAATGTCGCGCCCGAAGGCTGGTTTTCAGTATCATGGAATGTCAGGGTTCCATGATGTGTCTGTACAAGTTCAGCGGTAAGGTTTAGCCCGATGCCCATCGAATCACCATTCATCATGGAATGATTGAAACGCTTGAACAAATCAGCACGCTTCTCCTGCGGCACACCAATGCCATTATCCGCCACTTCCACCACCAGATTTTGCATCTCCAGCCTGACAGCCAACGTAATCTTTCCTCCGACAGGCGTATATTTGAAAGCATTGCTTAACAGATTGTACGCGATTTTATCAACATATCCTTTATCGATATACATATCACAATGCGTCAGAGAACATATAAACTCGTAATGGATATCCCGGCTTTCCGCCTTATCGCAAAACGCCTGCCAAATAGCATACAAGAAAGGAATGGCATCCGTCTTCTCCAAACGCAATTCCAAACAATTGTTCTCCATTCGCCGGAACTCCATTAACTGGTCAATCAGACGACGCAACCTCTCTACGTTACGGCGCATGATAGCAGCAGAAGGAAGCAATGACTCAGGCATATTGCCACTATTGAGCAATTTATCTATCGAGGCATGAATCAACGTAAGCGGGGTACGGAACTCGTGAGATATGTTCGTAAAGAATTTCAGCCGGTATTCTGTTGACATTTTTTCGGCCTGTGCCTTTTCCCGGAGAGCCAGGGCACGTTGCCGGTTGTAATAAACGACACAGCAAACGGTCATGACTATTACAAACAGCAGCAACCGGAACCACCAAGCCGCATACCAAGGGGCTGCAATATGTATACTGACAATGCGCTCTGAAACCTTTCCTGAAGGAGTGGAGGCACGTACCCTAAATACATAGCTGCCCGAAGGAAGATTACGGTAAGATGCAAAATTCAGATTGTCGCTGACATACCATTGATTGTCATAACCTTCGAGCATATAACTGTAGCGGGTCGTATGACGATAAGACAGGTCTGAAAAATAAATCGAAAAAGAAGTTTCATGACTCCGCAGATTCAAGTCGGAAACCTGTTTCCATCTGCCCCCTTCTTCACCGTTTGACAAATCAGGATATATTGTGTTCCCGTTTACCTCGATATCGGTTATAACCAATCTGCCACAATCATTCTGAACGAGCATATTCTCTTCATTCACAATGACAATGCCGTCACACGTACCGAAAGCCATACGTCCGCCGCTAAGTTCAGCTGCACAATTGTTTTGATAAATGTTCCGCAAATAACGAGTTTCAAATCGCAGACAGGCGACCGGCTCGCCACCCCGCCGATAATAATACAGTCCATTTTCTGTCCCAATCCATATATTATCGCGACCGTCACATGCCAGCACCTGAATCTTGTTGTTCACAAGCTGGCTGTTTTCAATGCGATAAAAAACAGGACCATTCAGATGCGCTTCCGCCGAATTTTCCGCATAGAAAAGACCTTCGCTTGCCGTACCAATCCAAACCCGATGCTGCCGGTCCTCAACAAGGCTGTTTACACGATTACCGCCCATGGATTTGCCACCGAAGGAATATACTTTATATGCTTGTGGATTGACCACCAACGAATCCGGATTGAAAACAATGACACCTATAGTCGTAGCAACCCATATATTATTTAAATAATCTGACATCATACAACGTACACCGAACTTTCCGGTTTCTTGGAAGAAATGACGGAATGTATAGGAAACCCTTCCTTTTTCACCGACAACCGGCACAGCCAAATCGAACAGGCTATCAGAACCTCCCACCCAAATACGGTTACAATGGTCATAGATTGCCGTGACAATCCGGTCGGAACCTATTGAACGGCTGTCGGATGCATCATGACGATAACACATTCCGTTCAAGAACAAGCCATTGTTGCGCGTTCCTATCCACGTCACACTGTCCGGAGTAATTCCGGCAGTCAGGTATTCAAGTCCTTCCGGAAAATCTTTACCAAGACTAGCAAGCTGTGTACTGTCGGTTAAAGCACATATCCTGCCACCATCATTTGCCACCAGTATCCTGCCATCACAAAGTTTGGACAGAACTTTTATTTCATTCGAATTTATAAGGTCGCCAGACAATCCCATATTGACTATCCGGCACTTTGCTTCTTCACTTTCAAGCCTCGCTATGCCACTCCGATTGAATGCAAGCCATATAGCCCCGTCCTCCGACATCGTCATACTGACAATAAAATTGCTTGTCATAAATGACGGAGAGTTTTCGGACGTAAAATGTTCCGAAACTTCCGTATCAAGATTATAGATGAAAAAGCCATTGCCATTAGTCGATATCCACACTAATCCATCCGGAGTGGTTATGACATTTATTTTGTAATCCTGATGCAGCCGCATCATATCATCTGAGACTACTTTCAATGAAAAACTTTCCGTTTGTCTTCCTGCCCGAATATAATGAATTTTTCCCGTCAAAGGATTATATTTAATCTGATTGCCACAATTGTCTGAAAACTGATTCGGAGCGGTTGCCCGTGCTATCATCTTCATAGCCATTTCTGACGTACAAGGTTCAAACAGGTAAGTACCGGTGTTGAATAATACAAATTGCCAACCGCTACAACGGATAAGCAACTTACCGTTTCCGACATTCTCAATGCTTTCAATATGATTGTTTGGCAACAACTCCCCATTACCTTCTGTAGCCCGCACATAATGAAAATACCGATAACCATCATACCTGTATAGTCCGTACAATGACCCAAACCACATATAGCCTTCATCATCTTGAACGATGCAACGGATATTATTATCCGGTAATCCGTTTTCAAACGTAATCTTCTTACCAACAATATCGAACCGGGCACTGACTGGAAGTGAAAACATCGCCAATAAAGCAAATAAGGAAAGCCTGCCACAAACGCCAGCCAATAAATCTAAAAATACAGTCATGGCAAGCGAGAAGAAATACTTCACGCCCCCGTATTCTGATGTCTTATATGTTTTAGCCCCTGCCATGATTTCATTCCATTAAACTATATGCTTTTCGATTATCATGTTATCAGCATTGCAAATTTATGAAAATAAGTTTCACAATCCATAAACTTGTACAATCTTATAACAAAACGGACATTATCATAACAGGGAATGATTAGGGTTAACCCTTATATTATGCTTCTTTTTTAGTTTCCTTAAGAAACCGTGCCAAATCGTTTCCCGACGGATGCTGGTACACACGTAAGCCAAACCGGGGCAGCACGGCAATGAAATGATTGAAGACCTCGTTCTGAATGCCTTCATAGGCAAGCCACTCCGTTGTCTGCGTGAAACAATAGAACTCCAGCGGAAGCCCCTCGGGAGTGGGCTGCATCTGGCGCACCATAATCATCATATCCTGATGAATACGGGGATGCGCATGCAGGTATTCCAGCGCATATCTCCGGAACACTTCCAGGTTCACCACCGGTTCTGCCCCTTCTTCGGGCATGCCGATCCACCCTTTTTCTGCAAAAGCCTCCATTTCATCACCGGTGCAGAAGCGGATGGTGGTCATATCGATATTGAGCGAACGCTTGATGCGCCTTCCTCCCGTCTCCCACATCCCGCGCCAGTTCTGGAACGAATCGCTCACCAAGGCATACGGGGGAATGGTGGTGATGGTCTTGTCGAAGTTCTGCACCTTCACCGTGGTGAGCGACACTTCTTTCACAAACCCGTCGGCACCGTATTTCGCCATCGTGACCCAGTCGCCCGGACGCAGCATGTCGTTCGCCGAGAGCTGTACGCCAGCCACCAGCCCGAGGATGCTGTCTTTGAATATCAGCATCAGCACTGCCGCCGAAGCACCCAGTCCGGCAAGTATGGTAGCGGCATTCTGGTCGATGAGGATGCTGATTATCAGAATCAGGCCTACACAAAAAGCAAGAATGCTCACCATCTGGTAAATTCCTTTCAGCGGGCGGTAACGCAAGGTTTCATGCTCGTTCGAAATTTCATAAAGCGACTTCAAGAATGCGTTGACCAGCATCAGCGTTGTGACCACCAGGTAAATAAGGCATGCTTTCAACAGGATGGTAAGCACGTAGGGATAGCCATCGAAAGCGAAAGGCAGCAGCAGGTAAAAGATGATAGGCGGAATCATCCGGGAGAAACTGTGCAGCATGTCATCGTTGAACAGGTAATCGTCCCATTTCGCCTTCGTCTTTGCCGTCAGCTTGCGCACCGCCGGAATCAGCGCATGACGGAATAACTTCGTCACGATGTACGAAACCAGCAATATAGCCAATATCAATATCACACGTGTCGTCCAGTCCAGATTCGACTTGTCGATGCCCATTTCCATCAAGACACGGGCGATTTCTTCATCTATATGTTCCATATAAGTTTTTGAGTTTTTAAGTTCTTGCTTTACAGATATGCTTGT
This sequence comes from Phocaeicola salanitronis DSM 18170, assembly GCF_000190575.1. NCBI lineage: Bacteria > Pseudomonadati > Bacteroidota > Bacteroidia > Bacteroidales > Bacteroidaceae > Phocaeicola > Phocaeicola salanitronis. The sequence continues at coordinate 3,031,514 of NC_015164.1, forward strand.
CACGCCGGATTTGCAATCCGGCGTAATTAAAGAATCGGATTTTTAATCCGAAACCGTTTGCCGATGCGGATTGCAAATCCGCGAATCCAATTACGCTGGATTACAAATCCAGCGTGACAAGATCCAGCGTGACAAGCAAGAAGCTGGCGTATTCGGGCGTATGCGATACGCCCCTACATGGGCTTCTGTAAGTTTTTGCTTTTAACGAGGCAAATATACGAAGCTTTTTTCATATATTTATCCACGAAAAGACGTATAACCTGTTAAGATTCGCTTATGACACACATTTATTACTGCATTTTATGGGGAATCTGCCTCATCCTGGCCGGCTGTATCCGCGACGATGCGGCATACGGCGAGGCGGGCATTGTGACGGGCGACACGCTGCCTGAATTTCAGGTAGAATTGGACAACGGCTCCATGCTTGCCACTTCCGACCTTCAAGGCAAGGTGTCAGTACTGGTATTCTTCCATACCGGATGCCCTGATTGCCAACAGGAGCTTCCGGTCATCCAGCAACTGTACGACTTGTACCGGGCCAACGATTCAGTCGCCATCTATTGCATCAGCCGTGAAGAGGCGGCGGAGGAAATCGAAGCTTATTGGCAAGCCCATGGCCTGACCCTCCCCTATTCGGCGCAAGAAAGCCGGAGCGTGTACAACCTGTTTTCGGGGCAAGGCATCCCGCGGGTGTACGTATCCGACAAGAGCCTGCAAGTCTACAGCACGTATTCGGACAACCCGATAGCCGGACTGGATGAGCTTACGGAAGACGTGGAGGCATTAAGGATGAAAAACAAAGAATGAACATCCGCATTTCCCCAAACCGGTAGGGGATAATTGGAATATTCTATTAAATTAATCGTTAATAGTGAACAGTTCATGGTGAAAAAACGAATGGTTTCATTAACTTTGCCGACAACTAATTAAATTACTAATACCAAAATAAATAATCAAATGAGTTTGAAAATTGTAGTTTTGGCAAAACAAGTACCCGACACGCGTTGCGTAGGGAAAGATGCCATGAATGCCGACGGCACCATCAACCGTGCGGCGCTTCCGGCGATATTCAACCCGGAAGACCTGAATGCCCTTGAACAGGCACTCCGACTGAAAGACACGCATCCCGGTTCTACCGTCACCATCCTGACCATGGGGCCCGGACGTGCAGCCGAAATCATCCGCGAAGGCTTATACAGAGGAGCCGACAACGGATACTTATTGACCGACCGTGCTTTTGCCGGCGCCGACACGCTTGCCACTTCGTATGCCCTTGCCACTGCTATCCGCAAGATTGGCGAGTATGACCTTATCATCGGCGGACGGCAGGCCATCGACGGCGATACGGCGCAGGTAGGCCCGCAAGTGGCAGAGAAGTTAGGATTGCCGCAGGTCACTTACGTAGAAGAAATCGAAGAGGTAAGCGGCAAGGCTATCCGTGTGAAACGCCACATCGACGGAGGCGTGGAAACCGTGGAAGCCCCGCTCCCCATCGTATTGACCGTAAACGGAAGCGCGGCGCCCTGTCGCCCGCGTAACGCCAAACTGGTGATGAAATACAAACGCGCCTTAGGCGGACAGGAAAAAGCAGCCCTGACCAAAGACGGAGCAGCCCTTCCCTATGCAGACCAGTACGAGAAACATCCTTACCTGAACATCACCGAATGGAGCGTGGCAGACGTGAACGGCGACACGAAACAATGCGGCCTGTCGGGGTCTCCCACGAAGGTGAAGAAGATTGAGAACATCATCTTCCAGGCAAAGGAAAGCAAGACCCTGACGGGAAGCGACGCGGATGTAGAAAACCTGATTGTTGAACTGTTGGCTAACCATACTATCGGATAAGACTATGAATAATGTATTTGTATATTGTGAGATGGACGGCACGCATGTTGCCGACGTCAGCCTCGAACTGTTAACGAAAGGCCGTAAACTGGCGAACGAATTAGGATGCCAACTGGAAGCCATCTGTGCGGGAAGCGGACTTGACAGTGTAGAAAAGCAAGTGCTCCCCTACGGCGCAGACCGTGTGCACGTATTCGATGCACCGGGATTGTACCCTTACACTTCCCTGCCCCATACCTCTATCTTGGTGAACCTTTTCAAAGAAGAAAAGCCTCAAATCTGCCTGATGGGCGCTACGGTCATCGGACGCGACTTGGGCCCGCGCGTATCTTCTGCCCTGACCAGCGGACTGACCGCCGACTGTACCCAGCTGGAGATAGGCGACCACGAAGACAAGAAGAATGGTGTCACCTATAAGAACCTGTTGTACCAAATCCGTCCGGCATTCGGAGGAAACATCGTTGCCACCATCGTCAACCCCGAACACCGTCCGCAGATGGCTACGGTGCGTGAGGGCGTGATGAAGAAAGAAATCCTCGACGAGAATTATCAGGGTGAAGTCATCCGCCACGATGTAGCGAAGTTCGTCCCCGAAACCGACTATGTGGTAAAGGTCATCGACCGCCACGTGGAAAAGGCGAAACACAACCTGAAAGGCTCGCCCATCGTTGTAGCCGGCGGTTACGGCATGGGAAGCAAGGAAGGCTTCGACATGCTTTTCGAGCTGGCTAAAGAACTGCACGCCGAAGTGGGCGCTAGCCGTGCAGCCGTAGACGCAGGTTTCTGCGACCACGACCGCCAGATAGGCCAGACCGGCGTAACGGTTCATCCGAAACTCTACATTGCCTGCGGCATCTCCGGACAAATCCAGCACATCGCCGGCATGCAGGACGCAGGCATCATCATCTCGGTGAACAGCGACCCGAACGCGCCAATCAACACAATTGCTGATTATGTGATTAACGGGACGGTGGAAGAGGTCATTCCGAAGATGATTAAGTATTATAAGAAAAATAGCAAATAAAATCTGAGGAGACAATGAGAAACATAGGTATATTCGGAATGCTTTTCTTCTTTGCCCTTTCCGCCTTTTCGCAAGACACCATCTATTTGGACAAACAAAAGAGATGGATTGATGATAAGGATAAAGCACATCAATACTGCATTCGGAAAGAACTTGGAAAGAACGACATCGAAGTGACCTTTTATAATATGGGAGACACCTTGCTACGCGTCCAGCATTATGCCGCTTTTACCAAAGAGCCCAAAGGGCGCATCTTGCACGGAGAATCTGTCCTGTATTATGCGAATGGCCAGCCTTCCGAAATATACCACGACCAGAACGGGAAAAGACACGGTAAATACCAGCGTTTCTATGAAGACGGACAACTGAAATACGAATGCCTGTTCATAGAAGGGAAACGAGAACGCAACGTAAAAATGTATTACCCCAATGGGGCACTTTGGCGCATCGAGCAATTCAGCAAAGGCCGTTCTATGGGCGGTCATGTTTTCGATGAATCCGGAAAAGAAGCGGACTTCTATCCTTCTGAACGGAACGGTTTTCCCGGAGGAAGTGTAGCGATGCTGAAATTCATTGCCAAGCATCTTCACTATCCCAAAGAAGCCGTACGGGAAAAAGCGCAAGGCAAGGTAATCATTGAATTAAAATTCGATGAAGAAGGGCATATCAAAAGCTATGAAATCCTTCCGCAAAGCATCGAGCATCCCTTGTTGCGTAAAGAAGCATCCCGTTTGGTCGAAGAAGATATGATGCCCCTGAAATGGGAACGTCCCGTACAATTCGGCGAGTTCCGCAACTCTGTCAAGTTTCCCATTGTATTCAGAATCAGAAAATCTTAACTCCTAAAAAGACAAAAAAACTATGCCAAACTATTATACCGAACATCCTGAATTGCGCTTCCATCTCAACAACCCGATGATGGAGCGTATCTGTCAGTTGAAAGAACGCGATTATAGAGACAAAGACCAGTATGACTACGCGCCGCAAGACTATGCCGACGCGATGGACTCATACGACAAAGTGTTGGAAATCACCGGAGAAATCACCGGAGAAGTGATTGCAGCCAATGCCGAAGGCGTAGACCTGGAAGGTCCGCACCATGCCAACGGACGTGTGGAATATGCTTCAGGAACGAAACAGAACCTTGACGCCATGGTGAAAGCCGGGCTGAACGGCATGACCATGCCACGCCGCTTCGGAGGACTGAACTTCCCGATTACCCCCTACACCATGTGCGCCGAAATCGTGGCACAAGCCGATGCGGGCTTCGGAAACATCTGGTCGTTGCAGGACTGTATCGAGACCCTCTACGAATTCGGGAACGAAGACCAGCACAGCCGTTTCATCCCGCGTATCTGCGCCGGCGAGACCATGTCGATGGACCTGACCGAACCGGATGCCGGAAGCGACCTGCAGAGCGTAATGCTGAAAGCCACTTACGATGAAGCCAACCAGTGCTGGCGCCTGAACGGCGTGAAGCGTTTCATTACGAACGGTGACGCCAACCTGCACTTGGTATTGGCACGCTCGGAAGAAGGCACACACGACGGACGCGGGCTCTCGATGTTCATCTACGACAAGAACGACGGAGGCGTGGACGTGCGCCGCATCGAAAACAAGCTCGGCATCCACGGCTCGCCCACCTGCGAACTAGTGTACAAGAACGCCAAGGCCGAACTTTGCGGCGACCGCAAGTTGGGACTTATCAAATACGTAATGGCGTTGATGAACGGTGCCCGCCTGGGTATCGCCGCCCAATCGGTAGGATTGAGTCAAGCCGCTTACGATGAAGGACTTGCCTACGCTAAAGACCGTAAGCAGTTCGGTAAGGCTATCATCGAATTCCCTGCCGTATACGATATGCTTGCCACGATGAAGGCGAAACTTGATGCCGGACGTGCCTTGCTTTACCAAACTTCACGCTATGTAGACATCTACAAAGCATTGGACGACATCGCCCGCGAGCGTAAGTTGACTCCCGAAGAACGCCAGGAGCAAAAACGTTACGCCAAACTGGCAGATAGCTTCACCCCGCTGGCAAAAGGTATGAACTCGGAATACGCCAACCAGAACGCTTACGACTGCATCCAGATACACGGAGGTTCGGGCTTTATGATGGAATATGCCTGCCAGCGCATCTACCGCGACGCACGTATCACCAGCATCTACGAAGGAACGACCCAGCTCCAGACCGTAGCCGCTATCCGTTACGTGACCAACGGTTCGTATGCCGCTACCTTGCACGAGTACGAAGCCATCCCTTGCGCACCCGAATACCAAGGCTATATGGACCGTCTGAAAGCAATGACCGGAAAACTGGAAGCTTGTACCACCAAGGTGAAAGAAGCGCAAAACCAAGAGCTGCTCGACTTCACCTCACGCCGCCTGTATGAAATGGCAGCCCTCTGCGTGATGAGCCACCTGCTCTTGCAAGACGCGAACAAGGCTCCCGAACTTTTCGCCAAATCACTCGACGTATATGTAAATTATGCCGAAGCCGAAGTGGAAAAGCACTATAGCTTTATCCAGAACTTCCAGGCAGAAGAATTGGAAAACTACCGGAAAGCCTAAAAGCAGATGTATAAAGTTAAATGATATTTATTAGAAACACAGATTTTCGCGGATGAACGCAGATTATTTTAGTTACAATTTTTCGATTGGCGAGATACGGTTTAAAGCAAAATAGTAAATCGTAAATTCTCTAATAGCCAATAAAATAATCTGCGGGAATCCGCGTTAATCTGCATTTCTAAACAGGCTCATTCTTTACGTATTTACCGCTTCTTTCCAAATACCGAATTTACCCAATTGGGCAAAATGCATACGCCGATAATCAAATAAGAATAATAAGTTATGAGCCGCCAAACGAAAGCGGCTATCACCGCCGTTCCTGCAAAAGGGAAAAAATCTCCATAATATACGTTGAACATATATTCGCCGAAACCGCTTCCGCCCGGTGTGGGAGTGACTACCAGCACCATCCAAATAACAAGCTGGCGGGCAAAAGCAAGAAAATGGTCACCCCCTGAAGAGAAAGCGAACAACAAGGCATTCACCACCCAATAGCGGGAACACCACGCCCATGCCGTCACACCGAAGCACTTCAACCAAAAGCCGAACGAACGGCAACTCAATTCACGCGAGCTTGTTATCAAATCCTCGCCCAACTTCACCACTCCCGGTTTCCAGCGGCGCAAGAATGGAAGTGAAAACAAGGCAAGCAGCAGGCGGCTTATCCATTGCGCCTTATGAAACAATGCCACATAAAGTATCAAGGTCCAGACACATACCACCGCCAACACCGCCATAAACACAATCTGCACGCCTGTATCGAACGCCGCATTCCCCATGAAAAGGATATCCATGGGAAACAACAACAACACAACAACGCATGCCAACGAGAGGAAAAATTCATCCAGAAACAAGTTGGCTATCATCACCGCCGTACCTTCACCTCCAGCCAGCCCTTCTTTATGCAAATAAACCGCTATCAGGCTGCTCCCGCCCACTGCCGATGGGGTGGCGGCAGAAGTAAACTCACAAAGCATATTCACCCGGAAGACCTGTTTCCATGAAAGCTTTTTCCCGACCAATATCTTAAAGCGTTGGGTCAATGCCAGATTCTGGCAAACCATGCACAATGCCGCCAATACAATACCTGCCCACATTTGCGCATCGGGCTTAATCGCGACAAAAATCCCAGGGTCGAATTCTTTCCAGAACATTCCGGCAATGACCAACAGCCCCAAGACGATAGGAACAGCTACATAATAAGGATTGAAAAGCGTTTCTTTTTTCATACACGATAGCGCTTGATAATACTTGAATACCGGTCGCTCACCTCGCCCGCAATGTCTTCCCATGAGCGTGCCAGCGTCTCCGAGGCTTGTACACTTACTTTCCCCAGCAAGAGCCTGTCTTGCAATACCTGCGTAATCCTTGCCGCGAAAGCTTCCTGATTGTTTTCCGACAAGAAACCGTTCACTCCATCTCTGACCACGGCAGAAGCCGTAGAGCCTGCTATCAGCACAGAAGGGGTATGAAGCGCCGCCGCTTCACGAACCACCAACGGAGCATTATCATACAAAGAAGGGAACAAGAACAAATCTGCCGCCAGATAATACTTACGCAACTCGTCCCGCTCGGTAATGCAGCCTTGAAACCGGACTTTGCCAGATAAGCCCAGCTTCTCCGACAATTCCTTCAGACTGGAAGCCGCATAACCTGTCCCGATGAAAAACATCTGAAACGGCAAATCCTTCAGCCGGGCAACGGCATGAAGCAGGAATTCCAGATTCTTTTCCCAAATATGCTGCCCCACGTACAGAAATACCGGAGTATCATCGGCGGCGCCTAATTCTTTCCGGAACATCACACGCTCCGCCTCCGAATAGGTACCGGCAAAATCATTGCCGTTGTCCACCACTTCTACTTTCCCCCGATAGCCATACTCGCGTAAAGTGTCTTCTACCGACGCCTGCGGAATCCATACCTCATCCGCATGTTCATAAAAGTTCACAATACGCTTAATTATCAATTCCACAATCAGCTTATTCGGTATCACCCGCTCAAAATCAGCACGATACTTGGAATGGAAAGTAGTCACCAACGGAATATGCTTGGCATGTGCCAAATGCATGGCAAGGCTTCCGGAAGTGAACGGGCAATGCGCATGCAGCAAGACGAAAGGCAAGCCATGGATTTGCTTGGCAAAAGGCAAGTCTATATAAGGGAATCCCATCCGATAAGGCTTGCGCTGAGGTACAGGGATAGAAGCATACCGATAAACGGGATAAGGTGTACAATCGGTATACGACTTCGCCGAAGGAGTGACTACGCACACATCCTCACCCCTCTGATGAAGCCAATATGCATAATTTTGTGTAGTAACAGATACTCCGTCCATAACAGGAGGGAAGCAATCATTAAACAGGCCAATCATACTTGGTTTATCTGTTTTGAATCAACTCATATTAAAAACTGATGCAAAGTTACAATAGTAATCCGGTATTCAAAAACAGATAGCACCCAAAGATATCATTTTTTCATCCGAATAAACCAGATTTTCTTATCTAGCCACCAGTAAAGTACGACAAGACATGCCAGCGAGACGGATGTGGGCAGGAAAAACCGGAATGTCTCGCCCGAAGGAAAAATCTGGCACAAGGTCTGAAACGCCTCGGTAAAGAAAGCGCCATACTCCTTTATTATATAAAAGAGAACGCCCAAGGCAAGGGCACAACATGCCGCCAACACCCACCGCAGGCGATGTTCCTCCTTGCGCTCGCGCCGGAAGGCTTCTTCGCGCACCTGTCGCATCATGCGGTACGTAAAATTACTGGGCAAGCGATAGGCTGGCTGGTCCTTTATCGCTTTCTTAAGTCCTTTATCCGTGGTCATGACTTACTCCTCCTTACTCATTAATATATATAGTTTCTTGCGTATGCGATGCAATTTCACTTTGATATTGCTCACGCTTTGATTCAAGATATGCGCTATTTCCTCGATGCTTTTCTCCTCCTCATAAAAGAGCGTGATAATGGCACGTTCCTCCGGAGCCAGCTTTTCCAATGCCGCCTGAAGCCGTGCGATGCGTTCTTCCGACTCATCGTCCAACGCTTCGTCTATCTCCGTTTCCGAAACCCGTTCCCATTGCTTGTCGTCTATCACCAGCACTTCTTCCTTTTTCTTGCGCAAGGCGGAAAGTGCCGTATTATAAGCGATACGGTAAATTCACGTAGAAAACGTGCTGTCGTTCGAGAACGAGCTTAAATGCTGGAACGCTTTCATAAACGTGTCCTGAGTCAACTCCTCGGCATATTCGGGAGATGATACCATGCGGACAATCAAAGCGAAGACCTGTTGTCCGTAGGCATCGAGGAAATACGAAAATTCTTCGGTCTTCCCCGCTACTATCTGCGCGATTATATGTGACTCGTTCGGTTTCATTCCGTTTCTTTAGACGCAAAAACCGGAAAGAGGTTACAAAATATACGCAAAAATTTTTTCTTGCCGATTCATGTAACCTTTCGGCACTTCCTTGCGTCTAAAGGTGCAAAGGAACGAAATTAATCACTTAAAAACAACAAGAATATGGAAGACATTTTAGTACCTATCGGCGTGCTTGCCATTATTTTCGGCTGCATCTACAAATTATTCGAACTGTTCGTAGGACGCAAAGAACGAATCATGCTGATTGAAAAACTTCAGCCCGAACAATTAAGCCACGGGGTAGCAGGACACCTGAAATTCTCCACGTATTTCACTACCCTGCGCACGGGTTGCCTCATGCTCGGCATCGGTCTCGGACTGGTGGCAGGCTATTGCATCGACCCTCAAACCAGCTATGAGAGTTCTTCGATTATCTATGCCGCCAGCGTCCTGATAGGCGGAGGGCTGGGACTTATCGCCGCTGTCCTCACAGAACTGAAACTGAACAAGAAGAAAGAAGAAGAATGAAAAATGAGGAATGAAGAATGAAGAATCGCCTCGCCTGCATGGGATTCTTCATTCTTCATTCTTTATTCTTAATTTTCAAAGAGCTTCCCGTTGATGTACAGGTTCTTCATCGTAATGTCGCTCACATTCTCGATACGGTTCCCGTTCTCCTTTACATTATTAAAGTGACAATCCTCCAGCGATACGTTGGATACATGCTTGTCATCGTCCAGCCCGATAGCCACGATGCCGTAACGGCTCTTCTCGCAGGTCACGTTCTTCAGGTGAACATTGCGCACCGTCGGGTCAAATCCCCGGTTGCATTGCTCGCGCTCCTCGTATTTCAGGTTGATGCGCAACACCGCCTCGTTGCATTGCCCTACCTTGATATTCCGCACAAATACATTCTCTATCACACCACCCCGGCAGGTGCTGGTCTTGATACGGATGACACGGTCCAGTTGCGGGCTGTCCATCACACAATCTTCTACATACAGGTTGCGGTATCCGCCCGATATCTCGCTTCCGATAACCACGCCTCCATGCCCGTTCTTCATCTCGCAATTCCGCACAACGATGTTCTCGCTCGGGATGTTCCATTTCCGCCCGTCTTCGTTCCGTCCCGATTTAATCGCAATGCAATCGTCTCCCGTATCGAAACGGCAATTCTCTATCAGCACGTTCTTGCACGATTCGGGGTCGCATCCGTCCCCGTTCGGACCGCGGTTGAATATCTTCACGCCCCGTACAATCAGGCTCTCGCAAAACAAGGGATGAATCACCCAGAACGGAGAATTGAGCAACGTCACGTCTTCTATCAGCACGGTATTGCACGAATAGAAATTGATGAGCTGGGGACGAAGCCCGTCTTCGGGAGTCATCACCCGTTCGTAAATCGGGCGTTTCAATTCCGCATAGCCCATCAGACGCTCGCGGCTTCCCAACTTCTGGCTACGCATCCCCTCTTTCCAGCCATAGCGGGGCGCACCGCACATATACCACCAATTCTCGTTCGAGCCCTGCCCGTCAATCACGCCCTTGCCGGTCAAAGCGATATTCGTTTCGCCATACGCATAAATCAACGGATGCGCGTTGTAGCAGTCCAAGCCTTCCCAACGGGTAATGACCGCAGGGAAATACAAGTCCTGGTCGGTAGAGAACTTTAAGACAGCCCCTTCCGATACGTGCAAGTTGACGTTGCTCTTCAAGGTAATCGGACCCGTATAGAATGTCCCTTCGGGAACCAGAACCGTTCCTCCTCCTTCCTGATTGCAAGCCATAATCGCCTGGTTTATCGCTTCGTGGCACGGAGCGTCGGGCGTATCGGGCTTCGCGCCGAAATCCATAATGTTATAAACTCTGCCCGGAAAGCTGGTCTGCTTGATTTGTTGTACAATCTTATCACTCTCGGCAAATGCTTTGTCAAAGTCTACAGGCTCGGATGCCTGCAAGGAAAGGCCTGCCAAAGCCAGCAGGGAAATCAATAGTGTTTTCATAAATAAAGAATAAAATGTATTGGGTTAAGTATGTATATAAAATGAATCGTTATCTCAGCACAGAGGAAGACGTGACAGGAATTTTCCTCTGTACTCTCTGTGGTGAATCCCTGTCACGCTGGATTTGCAATCCAGCGTAATTCTACATGCGGATTTGCAATCCGCATCGTCAGCTAATGGTTCTGGATTACAAATCCGGTTCTTTTATTACGCCGGATTGCAAATCCGGCGTGACGAACAATAAACTAATCATAAATTCTTTTCTTTCAACAAGTCCCGGATTTCGGTCAACAATTGGATATCAGCCGGCGGAGCAGGCGGAGTCTTTGCCTCGGCTTCTTTCTTCCGGGTCAATGCATTGATGCCTTTCACCAGAAAGAATACCGCCAGGGCGATAATCAGGAAATCGAAGACCACCTGGATGAAATTCCCATAATTGAGCGCCACTTCCGGAGAAACCACCTTGTCTCCCTCCGTCACCGCATGCTTTATCACCCATTTCAGGTCGGAAAAGTTCACGCCTCCTACCAACACACCCACGGCAGGCATAATCAAGTCGCCCACCAGCGAGGATACAATCTTTCCGAATGCGCCCCCGATAATGATGCCGACCGCCATATCGACCACATTGCCCCGCATGGCAAATTTCTTAAACTCATTCAATGTCTTTTTCATTGTTTACCCGATTTATATTTCTTCAATTTGAACACAGAGACACGGAGGCGCAGAGAAAAATAAGTTCGATCTTTCATTTTTAACCCTCTATTTATAGAACTCTGTGTCTCCGTACCTCTGTGTTTATAAAAGCGTTTACGCACACAAAGGTAGCAAAATCATACAGAAAGGCAAGAAATAAAGGAAGAAACTTTGAAATGCAAGAGAATACTCGTAGCTTTGCAGCGCTATTTCCCAAAATTATGAACCAGACCCGAATACGACATACCTTCTTATATATGTGGCTCGTATGCCTTTTCCTCCTCACGCCCTTTGCGGCACAAGGAGCAAACACCGAGACCACTTTCCGCATTACCGTTCTCAAGACCAACGGAGAGCCTCAACCCGGAATGATTCTCAAAATATCGAGCCGAAGCCAGGAATACACCGGCGATGCACAAGGCGTCATCACGTTCCGATACGAAATAGAAGATTCGTACACCCGCACGGCATACCTGTATTTCCCCGCCGACCGGGAAAAATCGGTGGCATCCTTTACCCTGGAAGCCGGAAACGCCACGAAAACATTCTACTTGGACAGCCCTCAGGACATTGTCGCATACAAGCAAAGCCAGCAATTGTTCCCGATAGAAGGCTATGTCACAACGGCTTCGGGAGAGCCGATAACGGGTGCCGTGGTCAGCATCCAAGGGACCGGAAGGCAAGTCCTCACCGATGAAATCGGGCTTTTCCAGATTGACGCGGACTACAATCACCCGATACGGGTACGCGCCGACGGAATGGAAAACCAGTCCGTTTCCATCCAAGCCTTCCTTCAAAGCCCCAACGAGCCTTACACCATCGTAATGCAACGCAAAAACACCGGGCGCGTCTATGCCTCGGCAGAACAGATGCCCGAATATCCGGGCGGCATGAAAGCCTTCCAGCAATACCTGAAACGCAACCTGAAATACCCTCCCCAAGCCAAGCGGGACAGCATCGAAGGGGTAGTGGTTATCCAATTCATCGTGGAAAGAAACGGGCGTATCGCCTCGCCCGCCATCGTGCGGGGCCTGGAAGCAAGCATGGACACGGCAGCGCTGAACGCTATCCGGGAAATGCCCCGGTGGATTCCGGCGAAAGACCATGGCATCACCGTGCGGTGCAAATACTCCGTCCCCGTCCAGTTCAAAATAGAACGCCCGAAACCCGTTCAGCCCAAGCCGCTCTTGGCAAGCAAGGACAGTATCCTGCATAAAGACAGCCTCTTGGCAGATTCACTTTTAACGGATTCCGTTGCAAGGGATTCCCTACGCATGAAAAAGCTGACGCCCGACTCGTTGCGGACCGATTCGCTCCGGTTGCGCCCGGACTCTTTGCGTCTTTTGTCCGATTCCATCCGGATGCCGGACGATTCTTTGCGCCTAAAGAAAGACAGCCTCTTGGCACCTGCCGACTCGCTTATCGCGCCCAAAGATTCCCTGGCACAAACTCCGGACACACATGCCGAGCCTCAGAAACCCAAGAAACGGAACATCTTCGTGCGCTTCTTCCGCTGGCTGTTCGGAATCAAGGACAAGCCGGAACAAACCCCTGCCGAAAAGCCCGCCGGGAACTGACGAAAACGCATACGCCTGCATCGGGCGATGCAGCCGTATGTGTTTCCGCACGCAAGCGGACGCGCACGAGGCCTTACCCCGATAATGCCCAAAAAGTAGAAAAGAAAAAACAAAAATTCCTCTTCTTGTTAACCAAAAAGGCGTATATTTGATTCAAAAATATATACCATGAAAATAGCAAGAACATTTGGGATGGCTATCGCCATCAGCTTTTTCCTTTTTACGGCTTGCTCGGATACAGCGCCGAAAGCAGAACCAGACCCACCGGGACAAGAAGAACCGGAGCCAGAACCGGAACCTGATCCGGAGCCGGACGAAGAAGAATTGCCCGACTATCCCGCTCCCGACCGGAGCGTAACCCCCGCCTTTCCTTATGCTTTCGGAGCCGGACGATTTACCTCCGGAGGAGCGGAAGGCAAGGTATATACCGTCACTTCCCTTGCCGATGACGGCTCTACGGGCACCTTGCGTTGGGCATTGAACCAATCGGGCAAGCGTACCATCGTCTTTGCCACGGGCGGACTTATCGAATTAAGCAAAGAGCTTAAAATCAATCATGGAGATGTAACCATTGCCGGACAAACCGCACCGGGAGGAGGCATCTGCCTGAAAGGGCATCCGGTTGTAGTAAATGCAGATAATGTCATCATACGGTTTATCCGTTTCCGCATGGGATCGGACAACCTAACGGAAGCCGAAGCCGACGGAGGTGATGCCGTGTGGGGCAGAGGATGGAAAAACATCGTGATAGACCATTGCTCGATGAGCTGGAGCACCGACGAGTGTGCCTCTTTCTATAACAACGAGAATTTCACCCTGCAATGGTGCATCATCAGCGAAAGCCTTACGCTCTCCGAGCATAGCAAAGGAAGGCATGGGTACGGAGGCATCTGGGGAGGAGAACCTGCCTCGTTCCACCATAACCTGCTGGCACACCATAGCAGCCGTACGCCCCGCCTTTCGGGAAGCCGCACCACAGGCAATCCCGATAAGGAGCAAGTCGACCTGCGGAATAACGTATTCTATAATTGGGGACCGACCAACGGAGGCTATGCGGGCGAAGGAGGCTCGTACAATTTCATCAACAACTATTACAAGCCGGGACCTTCCACCTGTACGAAGAAAGGCATTGTCAACCGCATCTTCCAGCCTAACGGGGATGACGGAAACCAGCAAAACCCGAAAGGCGTATGGGGAATTTTCTACGTAAACGGGAACTATTTCGATGATACCTGCCCCAACTTGCCCGAAAACTACAAAAAACTGATAGCGGAAGTCAATACAGATAACTGGTCGGGCATACATCCCAATGAAAACAATTGCCCCTTGCCCGAAGGAGGCATCGAAGCCATCCGGTCGGGAGAAGCCTTCCTCATCACTCCCGATGCGGACGAATATACCCAACCGGCACAAGATGCTTACGATTGGGTATTGGCTCATGCGGGAGCATCGCTCGTCCGGGATGAGGTAGACGCGCGTATTGTCGATAACGTGCGCCAAGGGAATTATACCGCCGAGGGAAGCAACGGAAGTTCGAATGGATTGATAGACCGTGCCGAAGACGTAGGCGGATGGCCCGATTACGCACCGGGCACAGCTCCGGCAGACACGGACGGAGACGGCATGCCCGATGCATGGGAAGAAGAACAACACTTGAACCCGAACGATGCTTCGGACGGAGCCAAATACAACCTCAGCCCCTATTATACCAACTTGGAGGTTTACCTGAATAGCTTAGTAGAAGATTTATATCCTAACCCTTAATACCTTATTATATATGAACCTGAAAAGAGAACTCGGAACAGCCGCCTGCCTGATTGCGCTCTCGTTATGCGCCTTACCGGTATCAGCATCCACCGACCGCGTACCGGCATTCCCCGGAGCCGACGGTGCGGGGAAATATACTACCGGCGGAAGAGGCGGGAAAGTATATACCGTCAATTCCTTGAAAGACGACGGGTCGGAAGGCACGTTGCGCTGGGCAATCCGCAAGAAAGGGCCGCGCACCATCGTATTTGCCGTAAGCGGCATCATCGAACTGCAATCCCCGCTCTATATCAATAACGGAGACCTGACCATTGCCGGACAGACCGCTCCGGGCGACGGCATCTGCCTGAAAAACTATACGCTGGGAATCAAGGCAGACAACGTCATCATCCGCTTCATCCGTTCACGCATGGGAGCGGACATCAAGCAAAAAGGGAACGATGCCATGAACGGATTCAATAACCACCGGGACATCATCATCGACCATTGCTCGATGAGCTGGAGCACGGATGAATGTGCCACGTTCTACGATAACCGGAACTTCACGATGCAATGGTGCATCGCCAGCGAAAGCCTGCTCAACTCCATCCACGAAAAAGGCAAGCACGGCTATGGAGGCATCTGGGGAGGACAGCCCGCCTCGTTCCACCACAATCTGCTGGCACATCACTCCAACCGCACGCCCCGCCTGTGCGGAAGCCGCTATACAGGCAAGCCCGAAGAAGAGCGGGTGGAATTGTTCAACAATGTCATCTACAATTACGGAAGCGCCGGAGCATACGCGGGCGAAGGAGGTTCGTATAATTTCCTGAACAATTACTATAAGCCCGGTCCGTACACCGCTACGGTCGCTTCGTATAAAAGGCTGTTTACCGCCTATTCCGATGACGGGAAGAACAACAATCCCCAAGGCACGCACGGCGTGTTCTACCTGAGCGGGAACTACATGGATGGCTCATGCGCCAAGCTGAGCGAAAAGCAACGGAAAGACATGCAGAAGGTAAACAAGGACAATGCCGCAGGGCTGATATTGAAAGACAAGGCTGCGGACAAAGCTGCCTACCTGTCTGAAAAACCTTTCGACATTGCCGAACATACAACCCTCCAAGAGGCGGGCGAAGCCTATGAAGCCGTATTGCAATACGCCGGAGCGTCTTTCAAGCGGGATGCATACGACCAACGCATCGCGGACGAGACCCGAAAAGGGACTTATACGTACGAAGGAAGCCACGGAAGCACAAACGGAATGATAGACCAGCCTGCGGACGTAGGCGGATGGCAAACCTATCAATCGGCTCCCGCCCCACTGGATAGCGATGCCGACGGAATGCCCGATGCCTGGGAGAAAGAACACGGACTGAACCCGAACGATGCATCGGACGCATCCGCATACGGTTTAGATACCGGTTATACCAACCTAGAAATGTACCTGAACGGGCTGGTAAACCATTTGTACCCCAAACTATAAACGACCCTATACCATGAAAAAGAACAGACTCGCCCTGCTTGTTTTGGGATTGGGCATGACAGGCTTTATGAACGCACAAACAATCCCCTCCCTCGAAGGAGTAGCGGACGGCATCCATCACTGGAACCTGGAACATCCCGAACGCACGTACGCACGCTATGCTCCGGAACAATACAAGGAAATAGCGGATAACTTCATCGCATACCAGAACGAAGACGGAGGATGGCCCAAGAACATCGATTGGCTTGCCATACTTCCCACCGATTCGGTCTATCAGGCATTAAAAGAACGGTATAAGCGCAGTACGCTCGATAACCGGAACACGTATTCGCAAATCAACTACCTGGCACAAGTCTATACAAAGACAAAAGACTCCCGCTATAAGGCATCCGTACTTAAAGGGCTGGATTACCTGCTGAAAATCCAAAAGAAGAACGGCGGATGGCGAGGCTGGGACGTAGACGCCATCACCTATAATGATGAAGTGACCACCGGTGTACTGGAACTTTTCCTGCACATCAATGAAGGCGACATCAACTATACATGGCTGGACGATGCCATGAAGAAAAGAATCTACCAGGCGTTGCAAAAGGGCATCGACATCATCCTGCGCACCCAATACGTGCAAAACGGAACAAAAACCGTATGGGGACAACAGCATGATAACGAGACTTTACTCCCCGTGCAGGCCCGCACATTCGAACTTCCCTCCTTGGTATCTACTGAAAGCTGCAGCGTATTAAAGTTCTTAATGGAGATTCCGCATCCTTCCGCACAGGTGATAGAAGCGGTAAAAGCGGGAGTGGCATGGCTGGAGAAATCTGCCATTCAAGGCATCCGGATTGAAAAGGTTGAAATCAAACCCGACCAAATCATCAATGCGGAATATCCCTACGACCTGAAAGTGGTGAAAGACAAGAAAGCCCCGCGCATCTGGGCACGCTTCTACGAGCTGGATACCAACAAGCCCTTTATGGCAAGACGGGACGGGACCAAAGTCTACCAGTTATCCGATGTAGACCCCGAACGCCGTACAGGCTACGACTGGTACACATACGCGCCCGAAGCTATCTTGAAACACTATCCGCAATGGCTGGCTATCGTAGAAGCGGAGCAGGCTTATGCCGGATACGAGGTACTGAACAACATGCCGGCTTTCTATCAACAATTGAAGCAAAGCCTGACCTATCCGCTGGCATGGGGAAATGCACCCGAAAAGGATTTCAACCGCTGGCGCGCCCAAGCACGCGAGAAATTATTGGAATGCATGCAGCCCGCTCCGCCTCAGGCGGATTTCGACATGAAGGTCATCGAAAGCGAACAGCGGGAAGGCTATACCGCACAGAAGATTGTGTTCAATGTATCCGGATATTCCCGTGTGCCGGCATACCTCCTTGTGCCGGAAGGCAAAGGCCCTTTCCCAGCCGTACTTCTCTTGCATGACCACGGCGCACACTTCACCATCGGAAAAGAAAAGATGGTGCGCCCGTTCAATGTATCAGAGACCGTCATGCAAGATGCAGACGACTGGGCTGTACGGTGTTATGACGGACAATATGTCGGCGATTTCCTTGCCCGGAACGGCTATGTCGTATTAGCCGTGGATGCCTTGTTCTGGGGCGAACGGGGCAGAAAAGAATATGCCGACTACGATGCCCAGCAGGCGTTGTCCGCCAACCTTCTGCAAATGGGCATGTCCTTCGGAAGCCTCATCGCATGGGACGATATACGCAGTGCCGAATTCCTCAGTTCGCTTCCCAATGTGGACAAAGAGAAAGTAGGCACCATGGGATTCTCGATGGGAGCGCACCGTGCATGGATGACGATGGCGGCTACAGATGCGGTAAAAGCCGGAGCCGCCGTATGCTGGATGAACACCACCGATAGCCTGATGACCCTGACCAATAACCAGAACAAAGGAGGTTCGGCATACAGCATGATTATTCCGGACATACGGAGATACATGGACTATCCCCATGTGGCAAGCATCGCCTGCCCGAAACCGATGTTGTTTACGAACGGTACCAAAGACAAGCTTTTCCCGATAGAAGGGGTCAAATCGGCATACGAAACCATGCGCCAAGTATGGGAAAGCCAAGATGCCGGCGAACATTTCCAAACGAAGATATACGACCTGCCCCACTTCTGCAGCAAGGAAATCCAGCAGGCGATATTGGATTTTTTCAACAAAGAATTTCACGTCGGAAATATAAACAAGTAAAAATAGAAAGAGAGACTCATGAAAAAGATTCATTTGTTTTGTGTAATGCTGGCAGTTCTGTTCCTGTCGGCATTCAAGTCCGATCGGGTTATCACCATATTCATGATCGGCGACTCTACCATGGCAAATAAGACGCTGGATGCCGGCAATCTCGAAAGAGGCTGGGGACATGTATTGGGAGGCTATTTCACCGAAGATGTCCGGGTAGACAATCATGCCTTGAACGGCAGAAGTTCGAAAAGCTTTATTGACGAAGGACATTGGGATGAAGTGGTCAGCAAAATCAAGCCGGGCGACTACGTATTCATCCAGTTCGGGCACAATGACGAAAAGCCCAAACCCGACCGGCACACCGACCCGGGCACGACGTTCGATGAAAATCTCCGCAAGTTCGTACGCGAGACACGCGAAAAGGGAGGAATCCCCGTCTTGTTCAATTCCGTAGTACGCCGCAATTTCGGGGAAAATCCCAATGCCATAGCCGCTGATGACTTCCGTCCCGAGAAAGCAGATGCGGTGGAAGAAGGCGATACGTTGATTGACACACACGGGAAATACCTCGATTCTCCCCGCAACGTAGCAAAAGAAATGGATGTGGCATTCATCGACCTGAACAAAGCGACCAAAGAACTGGTAGAATCAATGGGCGTGGAAGGTTCGAAGAAACTCTTCATGTGGGTTCCTGCCGGAGTATCGCCCGCATGCCCCAAAGGCCGTCAGGACAATACACACTTTAATATTTACGGAGCACGTCAGGTTGCCAAACTTGCCGTGCAAGCCATCGAAAAACAAATCCCCGAACTGGGCAAATACGTGCGTTATTACGACTTCGTAGTGGCTAAAGACGGAAGCGGGGATTTCTTTACCGTGCAAGAAGCCATCAATGCCGTTCCGGATTTCCGCAAGAACAAACGTACCACGATTTTAGTACGGAAGGGAGAATACAAGGAGCGGGTCATCATTCCGGAATGCAAAATCAACATTTCCCTGATAGGTGAAGAAGGTGCCGTAATCACCGATGACAATTATGCTTCGAAGAAAAACATCTTCGGCGATGAAATGTCTACTTCCGGTTCGTCTACGGTCTACATCTATGCCCCCGACTTCTATGCCGAGAACATCACATTTGCCAACACAGCCGGACGGGTAGGTCAAGCCGTAGCCTGCTTTGTAGACGGCGACCGTGCCTATTTCAAGAATTGCCGTTTCCTGGGCAATCAGGATACGCTCTATACATACGGAAAAGAGAGCCGCCAATATTATGAGAATTGCTACATCGAAGGCACGGTAGATTTCATCTTCGGCTGGAGCACCGCTTTATTTAAAGACTGCGAGATACGCAGCCTGGGCAATGGTTATGTAACGGCTCCCTCTACCGATCAGGGAAAACCTTATGGCTATGTATTCTGGAATTGCCGGCTGACCGCCGATGCCGAAGCGGACAAAGTATATCTTTCCCGTCCGTGGCGCCCATACGCGCAAGCTGTCTATATCCAATGCGAATTAGGCAAGCACATCGTGCCCGAAGGCTGGAACAACTGGGGCAAGGCATCGAACGAGAAAACCGCTTTCTATGCCGAATACCAAAGCACCGGCGAAGGCGCCAATCCTGCCGCACGTGCTCCCTACAGCCACCAGTTGACCGATATCAGCAAATATCAGCCCGAAAAGGTTCTGGCAGGCAATGACGGATGGAATCCCATCCAAAACGGAAATGCCCTGCTGACGAATATCAAACGATAAACCTTATTCAGCACAGAGCGCACACAAAGTACGGCTCATATTATAGTAAAACAAAACTGGTTT
Organism: Phocaeicola salanitronis DSM 18170; assembly: GCF_000190575.1. Lineage (NCBI taxonomy): Bacteria > Pseudomonadati > Bacteroidota > Bacteroidia > Bacteroidales > Bacteroidaceae > Phocaeicola > Phocaeicola salanitronis. The sequence goes on from NC_015164.1 coordinate 3,051,852, forward strand.
GCGAAAAATGGAATAGAACACAGAGACACAAAGGCACAGAGTTTTATTTATTTGAGAGAACAGAGTTCACAGATCAAAAGTCTGACTCTGTGACCTTTGCCTTCTCTATATTCTCCGTGTCTCTGCGTCTCTGTGTTCAATATAAACCTGTCACGCCCGTCACGCTGGATTTGTAATCCAGCGTAATTATACGTGCAGATTTGCAATCCGCATCATCAACTAATGGTTCCGGATTACAAATCCGGCGTAATAGAAGATATTCATTTAGCTTATTGAATGGTCCAGTCTTTCAGCGTATGCCGTTCACTGTCAAAATTAACTCCTACCTTCACAACGGGCAATCCGCACAGGGCGAAGCGTTCATCATAATGTTTCAAATCAATTTGCTGCATGGCTTCGGCTGCGCTCTTGTTAAGTTTCACTTCTATAATATATAAGGTATGGGCGGTACGCATCACCACGTCTACCCTTCCTGTTGCGGTATGTACTTCCACATCCACATAATAGCCCATCAGGCTGAAGATGATGTAGAGTACCTGCTGGTAATGTCCTTCGTAGTCGGTATTGTCGGTATAGGGAACGGTAGAGAGGAAAACCTGCAATACCTGCAAGGCTCCGTCCATATCGTTGCGCGACAAGTGCCGTGCCATTTCCCTCAGTGTCCGGTTGCTTTTCCGCGTGTCTTCGGCTATGTAAGACGGAACCAGACTGCTCATCAGTCCCAAACGTACCTCCTTATTGGGCAAATCGAGGATATAAGAACCGAATTCCGTATCCTTTCCCTTAATCGTAAGATAGCCTGCCTGATAAAGTAAAGGCATATAGTTGGTCGCACGTTCTATGGGCACGTCAAAGTCTTCCAATGCTACTTCTTCTCTTCCTATTTCAGTAGGCGGAGTATGATATTTTTTCAGCATCTCTATCAGATAAGTAGGCGTTCCGCTTCCGAACCAATAGGCATTCAGTTCTCCCTTTCCGAATGCGTTCATCAGGCTGAAAGGATTATAGATATCAGGCGAGGGCCATGTAAAGTGATAGCCGTCATAATAGCTTTTCAGCTTATCCAACAGATTTTCTTTTGTCGTATCCAGCTTGTCCGCAAACACATCCAAGTCTGCATCCATCTGCGTGCGCATTTCGTCTTCGGTTATGCCGCAAATAGCGGCGTATCCGTTATCCATACTGATGTTATCAATATTGTTCAGCTCACTGAAGATACTGAGCTGCGAGAACTTGGTGATGCCTGTCAGGAAGACATAGCGCAGATAAGGGTCGCATGCCTTGAGGGGACTGTAGAAGTTGCGCATCACGTTCCGCAGGGCAGGCAGATCCCGGTCTTCGTGCACCACGTCCAAGACCGGCGCATCGTATTCGTCTATCAATACGACCACCTGCCTGCCGTATTTGGCATACGCGTCCATAATCAGGTTCGTCAGCCGGATATTCGTATCTTGCGCTTCACGCGATGCAATCCCCAACCTGATTTCATTGTTCTGAAGCGAATTGTGCAGGTAGCGCGTGAGTGCCTCTTTGTCCATGTGCTTTCCCAAGCTCATGTCGAAATGCAGCACGGGATATTGTGTCCATTCCGTTTCCAGCCTTTCGATGGCAAGCCCTTCGAACAACTCCTTCCGCCCTTCGAAATAAGCATGAAGCGTACTTGTCAGCAACGACTTGCCGAACCGTCTGGGACGGCTCAGGAACATATATTTGCTATTGTCATTCGCCATTCGGTAGACATACGCTGTCTTGTCGATATACAGGTAGCCTTTCGTCCTTAGTTCCGAAAAGGTCTGAATCCCTACGGGATATTTCTTTAATGCGGGCTGGTTCATACGGTTCATACATTTTACATTTCCACAAAAATACGTAATTTCATTGACCTATCCTACTTTTGAAAAGAAATCCTTTTTATCAACATGGTCAGTTCAGTCTGTGTGGCAGGAAATTGTCATAAGAGTGAACCGTTTATGCCATTGTCAATCGTCCATTCCCGAATCGTATGTCGTTCACTGTCAAAATTGACTCCTACCTTTACAACGGGCAATCCGCACAGGGCGAAGCGTTCGTCATAATGTTTCAAATCGATTTGCTGCATGGCTTCGGCTGCGCTCTTGTTTAGTTTCACTTCTATAATATATAAGGTATGGGCGGTGCGCATCACCACGTCTACCCTTCCTGTAGCAGTATGCACTTCCACATCCACATAATAGCCCATCAGGCTGAAGATGATGTAGAGTACCTGCTGGTAATGTCCTTCGTAGTCGGTATTGTCAGTATAGGGAACGGTAGACAGGAATGTCTGCAAAAAATGCAAGGCTTCATCCATATTGTCATTGTGCAATTGTTCTGCCATTAAGCCCAATAAAGTTCCTACCGGTTCTGTATCGGGCACATAGTTCTGTATCAAGTTGCTCATCAGCCCTAAGCGTACTTCCCGGTTAGGGATATCAAGGGTGTAAAGCTGTGCAAAAGCCGCATAATCCTTGATGGTAAGGTAACCGCTTTGATACAGCAGTGGGGTTACATTGGTCATCCGCTCAATAGGGACATCAAAATTTTCCTGTCTTACTTTCCGGCCTCCAATTTGCTGGGGAGCAACCTGATATTTACGCAGCATCTCTATCAGATAAGTAGGCGTTCCGCTTCCGAACCAATAGGAATTCAACTCCCCTTCACCGAATGCATTCATCAGGCTGTAGGGATTATAGATGTCGGGCGAGGGCCATGTAAAGTGATAGCCGTCATAATAGCTTTTCAGCTTATCCAACAGATTTTCTTTTGTCGTATCCAGCTTGTCCGCGAACACATCCAAGTCTGCATCCATCTGCGTGCGCATCTCTTCTTCGGTTATGCCGCAGATGGCTGCATACTCTTTTGTCATGCTTATGTTTTGGATGTTGTTCAGTTCGCTGAAGATACTGAGTTGCGAGAACTTGGTGATGCCCGTCAGGAAGACATAGCGCAGGTAAGGGTCGCATGCCTTGAGGGGACTGTAGAAGTTGCGCATCACGTTCCGCAGGGCAGGCAGGTCCCGGTCTTCGTGCACCACGTCCAAGACCGGCGCATCGTATTCGTCTATCAATACAACCACCTGCCTGCCGTATTTGGCATACGCATCCATAATCAGGTTCGTCAGCCGGATATTCGTATCTTGCGCTTCACGCGCCGCAATCCCCAACCTGATTTCATTGTTCTGAAGCAAATTGTGCAAGTAGCGCGTAAGTGCATCTTTGTCCATGTGCTTTCCCAAGCTCATGTCGAAATGCAGCACGGGATATTGCGTCCATTCCGTTTCCAGCTTTTCGACGGCAAGCCCTTCGAACAACTCCTTCCGCCCTTCGAAATAAGCATGAAGCGTACTTGTCAGCAACGACTTGCCAAACCGTCTGGGACGGCTCAGGAACATATACACGGAATTAGTATGTGTCATGCGGTATACATACTCCGTCTTATCAATATACAAATAGTCTCCTTCTCTTATTTTAGAGAATGTCTGAATCCCTACGGGATATTTCTTTAATGCGGGCTGGTTCATACGACTCATACATTTTGCGTTTCCACAAAAGTAAGCATTTCCGTTGACTTTTTCTTTTCTTTCGGGAAGAAATTGGCTTATAAACAACCGAGCATATGCCGCAAGATACTTTCCCCTTCCCCATAAGGATAAGGCACGGCACATACGATGACAAGCAGCGTGCATACGATGACGAGCAGTACGATGATGTTCCAGCGTACCAATACCGGAGGAATGGTGCCGATGATGCGCCGCACCTTCTCCGAGCGAAGTTCAATACCAGCGTCTAGTTGGTAAGAAACGACTGCACCCGACTATGGTCACTCATGCGCTGCAACAGGTCGCCCATCAGTTTCGTGTCGAAGAACGGCATGGGCAGCTTCAGCAGTTTGATGAAGAAGGCGCTCACCAGCGAGATGTTGATGCGCATGGAGATATGCAGCAGCCAACGGCGGATAAAGTCGGTCGAGGTGCGCCCGATGACAATCATCAGCTCGCCCAGCAGTATCAGCCAAATTAACCGGATATCTTGGTGCTTGATGCCCAAGTCAACGATCGCTTGCGTAAGGAAAGGCAGGATGAGCTGCAGCAGGCTCCCTACGAGCAGCCCCAAGGCAATCTGCACGAAGTACCGGCGGTATTGTTTCAGGTATCCCATCAGGAAGCGGAACGAGTGTATGCCTTCCGCCTCATCTCCTTTCGGCCTGCCGAACTCCGGGGTAGGCTCCAGAAACATGGCGACTCCTTTTTCCTCCCCTTGCGAGGTGGTGCTTATCCAGTGACTCTTGAATTCTTCCTTAGTATATCTGATTTTCCCTTTGCCCGGGTCGGCGATGTAGAAGTTTTTCCCTCTCCTTATTTTATATAATACCACGAAATGGTTCTGGTTCCAGTGGAGGATGCAAGGAAGAGGGGCTTTGGCTAATTGTCCGATAGTCATGCGGCCGCAAGTTGTATTCAAGCCCAACTTACAAGCCGCTTCACTGATTCCCAATAAGGACACGCCTTCCGTAGTTGCAAAACAACGGTCGGCAAGCTGCTCCAACGTGTATTCTTTATGATAATAGCTGCATATCATCTGCAGGCAAGCTATGCCGCACTGCATGGAGTCGTGCTGAAAACGGAAAGGGAATTTCCTCATAAACATCTCCTCCTCAAAGCCTTGCCTTTTCGGCTGCACCGGAACCGCTTCCCTGGTATTTCTTCACTTTCGACGAATTGAATTTATAACTCAATGTCAGGATGACAATCCTCGATTCGTCATGGTTGGTCTGATGGATAAACGTATTGGTATTGTAGAATTTGGCTTTTAGGTGATACGTGTCAAAGATATCCCTCACCTTCAGGTTTACGTCCAGGCTTCCGTTAAAGAACGAACGGTACAGGCTTGCGTCCAACCTCCAGAAAGAAAAGAGCTCCGCATGCTCGTAGCTTCCCCTGCTTTGGTAATTGAAATCCAAACCGAAGACAAATCCGGCGGGCAGCTGGAAGGAATTGTTGAATGTGGTCAGGAAAACAGGATTATCGAATTTCTTCTCATGCCCATTGTATATGTCTGAAAACCATTGTGTGGTTAGTCCTAAAGACAATACCGGCTTCCAGATACCGAATGTCGGCGAGAGGCTCGCGAGTGCATTCATGCGGTGAATCTTGTCGAAGTTCCTGTTAGTTATATACATGATTTTTCCGTTGCCCTCATAAGGCTCGTTAATCGTCATGATGGCATCTTTTTCGTGTTCGTAAGCTAAGTTGAAATACAGCCACTTCCACGAAGCGGACAAGTCAAGGCTTTGCCTTTTCGACGGTTTCAGGAAAGGATTTCCTCCTTGATATGAGTACCGGTTGTTATAGGTAACATTACCGTCCAACTGGCCATAGTCCGGACGTGTCTGTCTTTTCCTGATTTTACTAGACACTTTTTCTTTTGATAAACTAATTCAGTAGACACTTCCTTCACTTGTGGTACTGTATAAGTAGCCACTCTCCTGAAAGCTGTGCTTTTTTAGTTGCCGGATACCCCGGACATGCAGAGCCCGGCCTTGTTGTTTGGCAAAACCGGATGCCCTTCGACAGGGCATTCGATTTTTGGTCAGGTACTCCGGCATACGCTTTCGCCCTGCCCTGTCGTCTGGCTTTGCAATGATACGTCATTATTTTCATTTTTGGACGCTTTGGGGGCATATTTTTTCTTCTTCCACATCTTTGTTTTTTATTGGATTTTTTGACTGGTTCGTTTTACTTTCCCAAAGGGTAGCTCAATTCTTTATAAGCGGTGGCGGGGATGATTTTCACTTCTTCTCCGCATAAAAGGAACAGGGCGTTGCCCACTTTTCCTATTTGTTTGCCGGTTAATGTTTCGTTATTTTGATACCGGACGGTAATGTCTTTTTTCTGGGGTACGGCATTGTAAGTGTATACGCCATAAAAATAGGCTCCATAAAATATATAGGCGGTAATGACAAAGATATAGCTGGCGGGCTTATACCAGCTTCTTTCGGCCCATTTAAAAGTCCATTTCTTATAGGACTTTGGAAAATGTTTTTTCCAAAGCTTGTCCATTTTCATGGTGAAGAGAACCAGCAGCATTGAGCCGAAGATGAAAAGCAGGATGTGCATGTCTTCGAATGGAGAAATCAGGAAGTCGAAGACCGATGCGTATTGGAAGATGTTCAGTCCGAACATTTCGAATCTGAAGTAATTGAAAATCATGCCGATGATGACCATAATGAGGTAACCTATCGGCAGGAAACGGGAGAGTTCTCCCGTTACCCGTTCATAGGTATTCTTTTGCGTTTCGTTTTCCATTGTTTTGCAAGTGCATATTTTATTTCATATATTCCGCCTCCGCGTCTGTTACAATCAGCACTCGGTCGGCTCCCTGCATGTAGGGGGCATCGTACTGGAAGTCGGTGACGCGGTTTTCGAACTCGCCGATGTATTCGGTGGTTCCGTCTGTGGGGCGGAACCACCATGCTTTTTTCTTGTTTCCCTTGATTCGGGTCAGGTCGATTTGCATGGGGCGTGCGCTGTAGTTGTACACCAGCAGGTAGTCGTCTCCGCGGGTGGCGATGAGGCGGTCGTAGCGTTCGCCGTTCGTCCCGGCTATGACGCTTTGGTCGGGGACGCGTTCGAAATAGGGGAAGCGTAGCATCAGCTCCTTCAGGTATTTCATTTGGTTGAAGCCGGGAGCGTCCAGTGCCTCCATCCATGTCTTATCGGCTCCGTAGGCAGGGGCATAGCCGGGGCGGTAGAACTGCATGATGGAATTGTGGCCGTAGGTGTGTCCGCACGAGCCGGCAAAGACCGACCAGTAGGCGTAGCGGCGCACGTCGTTTGCCGTCCAGCGGGGTTGGGCAGGGTCGTGCAGTCCGTGCGGGATGTCTTCGTAGCTGGGCTCGGCATCGAGCACGGGCTTCAGCGGACGGCAGGCAAGGCTGGCTTCTACGTACCGCCAGTTGTCTTCCGCCACGTTGCTGTCCGCCAGGTTGTCGCCGTCTCCCTTGCGCTGGCCGTATCGCCGGTGCCCGCTCTGGAACATGTTGAAGTCGAGCCACGGGGCATCGTTGAACCATGTGGCGGACATTGTTCGTCCGAAGGGGTGGAAGGTCATCAAGTGGTTCTTGTCGATGGCACGGATGCTCGTTGCCAACGCTTCCCATACTTCGGTCTTGACATCACCCCGCGTGTCTCCTCCGATAATCCATACGATGTTGGGGCAATCTTTATAGCGGTTGGCAAGGAAGGTACCGTATTGTTTGGCTTCTTCTTCGTTCATAAAGCCGCTTCGCACCAGTCCGCCCCAGATGCAGACCATACCTATATAAATGCCTTTGCTTTCGGCGGCGCGGACGATGTAGTCCATGTGGTCCCAGTATCCGTACGTGCCTTCACGGTCGATGCGGCTGAAGTCGAATCCGTCGGGCATGGACGCTTGCCCGTAGGCGTTGGTGGCGGGCACGCCGTTGACGGTCTGCACTTGCACCACGTTGTAGCCTGCCTGCCGGCAACGCTCCAGGTAGAACGACACTTCATCGCGGTTGAGCCGTTCGGGCATCAGCCAGCCCGTGTCGCCCAGCCAGAAGAAAGGCGTCCCGTTTTCGTGCATCAGGTAACGTCCGTTATCGGACACTTTCAGTTTCCCGTTTTCCCAGGGGAGTTGCGTCGGGCAAGCAGTAGATGCCAGCAGGCAGCTTGCGGCGGCGAAGAGGAGTTTCCGTAAAAATGTTTTCATGGTCTTAAATGATAAAAAGTTATTGTTTTACTTTATTGAACGCAAAGACGCAAAGGCGCAGAGGAATAATTTTAAGAGAAGGCAAAAGGCACGGAGCCAAATGAGCTCTGCGCCTTTGCGTCTCTGCGTTCAATAATATTTATCCGGCGGTAAAGATAAGTAAATTTGCGAATACCTGCTGAATAACATGCCAAAATGTTTATGTTTTCGGTCAAAATGTGCATGATAGCGTATGAATATTTCGCTTATCTTTGCGAACAAAAGAAAATTTGGTAACATTAAACTCGGAACAGGCTATGACAAAATGCTTTTTCGCCGTCGACCTCGGGGCTACCAGCGGGCGTACGATAATAGGCTCTTTCACTCAGGAAGGACTGGTAACAGAAGAAATGAACCGTTTCCCCAATCATATCATCGAGACAGGAGGACACTTCTACTGGGATATCTACGAACTTTACCGGAACATTCTGGAGGGGCTGAAACGGGCTGCGGCGCGTGAGGACATCGAAATCACCTCGATCGGCATCGATACGTGGGGCGTGGATTTCGTGTGCGTGGGCAAGGACGGAAGCCAGCTCCGCCAGCCTTATTCGTACCGCGACCCGCATACCGAGGGCGCTCCCGAGAAGTATTTCAGCCGGGTGCCGCGCAGCCGGGTGTACGGGCTGACCGGCATCCAGGTGATGAACTTCAATTCCATATTCCAGCTCGACACGATGCTCCGCCACAAGGACAGCGCGCTGGAAGCGGCTGATAAGCTGCTCTTTATCCCCGACGCGCTGAGCTATATGCTCACGGGCGAGATGGTGTGCGAATATACCATTGCCTCTACCGCCCAGCTGGTGAACGCGAAGACGCGCCGCCTGGAGCCCGAGCTGCTGAAAAGCCTGATGCTGGACGAAGACAACTTCGGCCGCTTTGTCTATCCGGGCGAGACCGTGGGCACGCTTACCGAAGAGGTGCAGCGCATCACCGGGCTGGGAGCCGTGCCCGTGATTGCCGTAGCCGGACACGATACGGCATCGGCGGTGGCTGCGGTTCCTGCGCAAAACAAGAACTTCGCTTACCTGAGCAGCGGCACGTGGTCGCTGATGGGGGTGGAGACCGATGCGCCGGTCATCAACGCCGATACCGAAGCTTTGAACTTTACGAACGAAGGCGGAGTGAACGGTACCATCCGTCTGCTGAAGAATATCTGCGGCATGTGGCTCTTGGAGCGTTGCCGTGCCGGATGGGGCGAGACTTCCTATCCCGAACTGATAGCCGAGGCGAATGCCAGCGAACCGTTCCGCAACCTGATTGCGCCCGATGACCCTGTCTTCGCCAACCCTGCGGATATGGAAGAAGCCATCAAGGCGTATTGCACGGCACACAAGCAGCCTGCCATCGAGACGCGCGGGCAAATCGTGCGCTGCATCTTCGAGAGCCTTGCCTTGCGCTACCGCCAGGTGCTGGAAAACCTTCAGACGCTTTCGCCCAATCCGATAGAAGTGTTGCACGTCATCGGCGGAGGAAGCCGCAACGAACTGCTCAACCAGTGGACGGCAAATGCCATCGGCATCCCCGTGGTTGCGGGCCCGTCGGAAGCTACTGCCGTGGGCAATATCATGATTCAGGCGCTGGCTGCCGGAAAAGCTACCGACATCCAGCTGATGCGCCGCTTCGTGAGCCAGGCGATTCCGCTCAAGACCTTCCAGCCCCAGCACAAAGAGGTATGGGACGCCGCTTATTTGCAGTTTAAGACGGTGACGCAATAATATAAAATAGGAGTTAAGCCAATAGTTTTGTTGGTGGAAGCATTGGTGAAGGTATCGGCTTAACTCCTTAACTTCATAACTCCTTTGAATCAACTTATTCATTAACATAAAAAACAATACTATTATGAAAGAAGAACTCGTAAACAAAGCGTATGAAATCGCGAAAGAACGCTATGCGGCTGTAGGCGTAGACGTGGAAAAAGTAATGGAAACCATGCAGGACTTCCACCTGTCGCTGCACTGCTGGCAGGCAGACGATGTCATCGGATTCGAAACCGGAGCAGGCTCGCTGACCGGAGGTATCCAGACCACCGGAAATTATCCCGGACGTGCACGCAACATCGACGAGCTGCGCCAGGATATCCTGAAAGCCGCTTCGTACATTCCCGGTACTCACCGCTTGAACCTGCACGAAATCTACGGTGACTTCCAGGGTGAACCCGTAGACCGCGACCAGGTAGAGCCCCGTCATTTCCAAAGCTGGATGGACTGGGGAAAAGAACACAACATGAAGCTCGACTTCAACTCTACTTCCTTCTCGCACCCGAAAAGCGGAAGCCTGACATTGGCTAATCCCGACGAAAGCATCCGTCAGTTCTGGATTGAGCACACCAAGCGTTGCCGTGCCGTGGCGGAAGCGATGGGCGAGGCACAGGGCGACCCCTGTATCATGAACGTATGGGTGCACGACGGAAGCAAGGACATCACCGTGAACCGTATGAAATACCGCGAACTGCTGAAGGATTCGCTCGACCAGATTTTCGCTACCGAATACAAGAACATGAAAGACTGCATCGAATCGAAAGTGTTCGGCATCGGGCTGGAAAGCTATACCGTAGGCTCGAACGACTTCTACATCGGCTATGGCGTATCGCACAACAAGATGATTACGTTGGATACCGGTCACTTCCACCCGACCGAGAGCGTAGCCGACAAGGTTTCGTCGCTCCTGCTCTACGTGCCCGAACTGATGTTGCACGTGAGCCGTCCTATCCGTTGGGACTCGGACCACGTGACCATTATGGACGACCCGACACTGGAACTCTTCCAGGAAATCGTGCGTTGCGGCGCGCTCGACCGCGTGCACTATGGCCTCGATTATTTCGATGCCAGCATCAACCGCATCGGCGCGTACGTTGTGGGTAGCCGTGCGGCACAGAAATGCATGCTCCGCGCACTTCTCGAACCGCTTGCGCAGCTTCGCCAGTACGAAGCAAACGGCCAGCTGTTCGAACGCCTCGCCCTGCTGGAAGAAGCCAAAGCGTTGCCTTGGAACGCCGTATGGGACATGTTCTGCCTGAAGAACAACGTGCCGGTAGGCGAAGATTTCATTGCCGAGGTAGAAAAATACGAGGCAGACGTGACATCGAAACGCGGTTAAGGCCTCTCCGGATCTCGGATAGCACCAATCCTGCAGGATAAGTGCCATCGGAGGCTCGGATAGTGCCAATCCTGCAGGATAAGTGCTGTCGGAGGCTCGGATAGTGCCAATCCTGCGGGATAAGTGCTGTCGGAGGCTCGGATAGCGTCAATCCTGCAGGATAAGTGCTGTCGGAGAATCTTATTGATTATTCTAAAAAACGATTCAGATAATGGATATAGTAATCGGACTATTGATTATTGCTATCGGCGCGTTCTGCCAGTCGAGCTGTTACGTGCCGATTAATCGGATAAAAGACTGGAGCTGGGAGTCGTACTGGCTGGTTCAGGGCGTGTTTGCCTGGCTGGTTTTCCCGCTGCTGGGTGCGTTGCTGGCTGTTCCTGCGGGACACAGCCTTTTTGAGTTGTTTGCCGGTGCAAGCGGGCTGGATGTGGCAATGACCATCCTTTTCGGTGTGCTGTGGGGCGTGGGCGGACTGACTTTCGGGCTTTCGATGCGCTACCTTGGCGTGGCGCTGGGACAAAGCATCTCGCTGGGCACGTGCGCCGGTCTGGGCACCATTCTGGCTCCGGTGATACTGAACGTCTTCTATCCCGAGGCGCATCATCTGGAGAAGCTGACGGCTTCGGTCATTATCGGTGTAGTGGTGACGCTTGTGGGCATTGCCATCATCGGCGTGGCGGGCAACATGAAGTCGCAGAGCCTGAGCGAAGAGGAGAAAAAGGCGGCGGTGAAGGACTTCAATTTCCCGAAAGGCATCGCCATCGCCCTGCTGGCAGGGTTTATGAGCGGTTGCTTCAATGTGGGGCTGGAGTTCGGCTCGTCTATCCACTTCGAGGAGTCGGCGGATATGTTCAAGACGCTTCCGGCAACGTTCCTCGTCACGCTGGGCGGTTTTGTGACGAATGCCGTGTATTGTTTCTTCCAGAACGGGAAGAACCGCACGTGGGGAGACTATCGTAAAGGCAATGTATGGACGAATAACCTCGTCTTCTGTGCCCTGGCTGGCGTGTTGTGGTATAGCCAGTTCTTCGGGCTGGCACTCGGCAAGGGCTTCCTCACTTCGTCGCCCGTGCTGATGACTTTCGCCTTCTGCATCCTGATGGCGCTCAACGTGGTGTTCTCGAACGTATGGGGCATCATCCTGAAGGAATGGAAAGGCTGCTCGCCGAAGACCATTACGGTATTGGTCATCGGTCTGGCGGTGCTCATCGTGTCATCGTTCCTGCCTCAGTTGCTGGGGTGATTTTTATATTATAGGAAACGCAGATTAACGCGGATTCACGCAGATTATTTTATAAGTTTTCAATCTGAGAAATTCAGCATTAACTTGTGTTCCCCTAAACATAAACTTATAAGTTATAGAAACACTGATTAGTGTGGGTTATTCATTAATTTCTAATCTGCGAAAATCTGCGTTAATCCGCGTTTCCCAAAAACATAAACTTACAAACTCATAATTATGGAATCAATATTGAACAACCGTCCGGCACTGGCTGCCGAGATTGGTAAAGTAGCAGAAGTCGCAGGCTATCTGTGGCAGAAAGGCTGGGCTGAACGCAACGGCGGAAACATCACCATCAACATCACCGAATACGTGGACGATGCCATCCGCACGATGCCCGCTATCAGCGAAGTGAAACAAATCGGTGCGGTACTTCCCCAATTGAAGGGATGTTATTTCTATTGCAAAGGCACGCAGAAACGGATGCGCGACCTGGCACGCGACCCGATGGCAAACGGCTCGGTTATCCGCATTCTGGACGATTGTGCCAGCTATGTCATCATCGCCGACCAGCCGGTGATGCCTACTTCTGAGTTGCCTTCGCACCTGAGTGTGCACAACTACCTGCTTTCGAAGGGTATGAACTACAAGGCATCGCTCCACACTCACCCCATCGAACTGGTGGCGTTGACCCATAACCAGAAGTTTATGCAGAAGGATGTCGCTTCCAACCTCTTGTGGAGCATGATCCCGGAGACGAAGGCATTCTGTCCGCGCGGCTTGGGAATGGTTCCCTACAAATTGCCCAGCTCGGTGGAACTGGCTGAGGCGACCATCAAGGAACTGGATGACTACGATGTGGTGATGTGGGAAAAGCACGGCGTGTTTGCCGTAGATACCGACATCATGGCGGCGTTCGACCAGGTGGATGTGCTCAACAAATCGGCACTGATTTACATCGCGGCGAAGAACATGGGCTTCGAACCCGAAGGCATGAGCCAGGAGCAGATGAAGGAAATGTCAGTGGCTTTCAATTTGCCGAAATGATGAGTTTTTCACCACAGATTACGCAGATTAAATAATTAATTTTCTAATCTGTGTAATCTGTGGTGAGATAAAAATAACCTTTAAACAAAACAGAACTATGTACAGAATGATTTTGAACGAAACCTCGTATTTCGGTGCGGGATGCCGCGAAAGCATTGGCACGGAAGCGCAGCGCAGAGGTTTCAAGAAAGCGTTTTTCGTGACCGACAACGATTTGATTCGTTTTCACGTAGCAGATAAAGTGATTGAAGTGTTCGACAAGAACAACATCCCTTACGAAGTGTATAGCGACGTGAAGGCAAATCCCACCATCGCCAACGTGCAGCACGGCGTGGAGGCTTATAAAGCTTCGGGAGCCGATTTCATCGTAGCATTGGGCGGAGGCTCGGCGATTGATACCGCCAAAGGCATCGGTATCGTGGTGAATAATCCCGAATTTGCCGATGTGCGTTCGTTGGAAGGGGTTGCCGATACCCGCCATAAAGCGGTTCCGACTTTTGCATTGCCTACTACGGCAGGTACGGGAGCCGAAGTGACCATCAACTATGTCATCATCGACGAGCAGGCTCAAAAGAAAATGGTATGTGTCGACCCGAATGACATCCCGTGTGTAGCGATTGTCGACCCCGAATTGATGTATTCCATGCCCAAAGGCTTGACCGCCGCTACGGGTATGGATGCCCTGACCCACGCCATCGAAAGCTACATTACGCCGGGTGCGTGGCTGATGTCGGATATGTTCGAACTGAAGGCTATCGAAATGATTGCCGGGAACCTGAAGGCTGCGGTAGATAATGGCAACGACCCGGTGGCGCGTGAAGCAATGTCGCAGGCACAATATATCGCCGGTATGGGGTTCAGCAACGTAGGGCTGGGCATCGTACACTCGATGGCTCATCCGCTGGGTGCGCATTATGACACACCTCACGGCGTGGCAAACGCATTGCTCTTGCCTTATGTGATGGAGTATAATGCCGAATCGCCGGCGGCTCCCAAGTATATCCATATCGCCAAGGCAATGGGAGTGGATACGGAAGGCATGACCGAGGCAGAAGGAGTGAAAGCAGCCATCGAGGCGGTGCGTGCCCTCTCGCTCAGCATCAACATCCCGCAGAAGCTGCACGAAATCGGTGTGCGCGAGGAAGACCTGCACCAGTTGGCAATCGATGCCTTCAACGATGTCTGCACCGGAGGCAATCCGCGTCCCACTTCGATAGAAGACATCGAAGCCCTGTATCGCAAGGCATATTGATATCTTTTTATATAAAATGGAGGAGGCCCGTTGTGGTCTCCTTTTTAATTTGTATATTTGCCATAATCCGTAAAATCCACACGTATGGCAAAATTATACAATGATACAGGCATGGAACTGAAGTACTTGATTGTGAACGACAGAGACCGGAGCTTCGGGCTTTCAATCAATACGGTAGGTTATCAATCGATTCGTCCTAATTCTCCTTATCCGGTGCGGAATCATCCTACAGGATATTTTTTTAATGCCCAAAAAGGACGTGTCTTGCGTGAATATCAGTTGCTTTACATTACAAAAGGAGAGGGCACCTTCGCGTCGGACAATACGCTGGAGCGTAATATCGGAAAGGGGAATCTGATTGTGCTTTTCCCGGGCCAGTGGCATACGTACGGACCTAATAATGAAACGGGGTGGAATGAATATTACATAGGTTTTGAGGGAAGTGTAGCAGACCAGCTTGTTAGAAACACGTTTCTTGCCCGGGATAATCAGGTGTTGGATATCGGGCTGAATGAAGAACTGACTTTTCTTTTTTCGAGGGCATTGGAAATTGCGGAAGAAGATAAAACGGGAGCCCAACAATACTTGGCTGGAATCTTGTTGCACATGATTGGCTTGGTGCTGTCTGTTTCGAAAAATAATATATTTGAAAGGGATAATGTAATGGGGAAGATGGAACAGGCTAAAATCATCATGAGTGAGAATGTATATGGCGAGATTGACCCTGAGCAGTTGGCGGCTCGGATGAACATCAGCTATTCTTGGTTTCGGAAAGCGTTTAAGGAATATACGGGTTATGCGCCTGCCAAGTATTTTCAGGAATTGAAATTAAGGAAAGCCAAGCAATTGCTGGTAGGGTCTACACATTCGGTGAAAGAGATTTGTTATATGTTGGGCTATGCGTCGACGGAGCATTTTTCGAATTTATTCAAAAAGAATACAGGGTTGACACCGGTCAAATACCGCTCTTTCGGTCGGGATATGAAATCCGAATAGCTTTTTCTTATCATATTGGCATATAAATATTGTATCTTATGTTTTATCAGAAAGTAATCCGGTATATCCACGAGAAAGAGTTGTTTACGAAAGATGATAAAATCGTGGTGGCATTGAGCGGGGGAGCCGACTCAGTAGCTTTATTGCGCGTTTTGTTGCAGGGAGGATATACGTGCGTAGCGGCTCATTGTAATTTTCATTTGCGTGGGAAAGAATCTGATAGGGATGCTGCTTTTGTGCAAACATTGTGTACGAAGTTGCAGGTGCCTCTGCATATACATGATTTTGATACGAAATCTTATGCGGAAGCGCATCGGGTTTCCGTGGAAATGGCTGCCAGGGAATTGCGTTATGCCTGGTTCGAAGAAGTGCGTAAGCAAGAGCGTGCGCAAGTCATCGGAGTTGCCCATCATCGGGACGATAGTGTGGAAACTTTTTTGTTGAATTTGGTGCGTGGTACAGGCATTCAAGGATTGAAAGGGATTGTGCCGAAGAATGGGGCAATCGTCCGTCCTTTATTAGATGTAGACAGGACGGACATTTTGGCTTTCTTGGCGTCTATAGGGCAGGATTATGTCATGGACAGCACCAATCAGAGAGACGAGTTTACCCGTAATAAGCTCCGTTTGAACGTGCTTCCTTTGTTGAGGGAAATTAACCCTTCGGTAAGTGAAACGATAGCAGAGACGGCACGGAGGCTTTTTGAAGTAGATGCGGTATATCGTGTGGCGATTACGGAAGCTTGCCGGAGAGTGAAAGAAGGTGAAGACCGGATTGATATAGCCCGCTTGCGTATGGAAACGGCTCCGCAAGCGGTCTTGTTCGAATTGCTTTATCCTTTGGGTTTCAATGCGTCACAATTGCAGGATATTTTCCGTAGCCTTGATGCGGAATCGGGACGGTTGTTTTATTCTTCCGGATACGCGGTGCTGCGTGACCGGGATAGCTTGATTATAAGGAAGCGTGAAGGAGAATCCCCGGCTTGGATATTGCATCAGGAAACAAAAGAGGTGAAGGAAGGCTTTCAGGTACCGCACGATGTGCATGTCGCTTGTCTGGACGCTTCGAAAGTGACCGGACCGCTGGTGCTCCGTAAATGGCAGGCAGGTGATAAATTCGTTCCTTTCGGAATGCGTGGCTTTAAGAAAGTGCGTGATTATTTGCGTGACAGGAAATTTTCCCGTTTCGATAAAGAAAACCAGTATGTAGTGTGTGCGGGAGAGGATATTGTCTGGCTGGTAAATGAGCGTACGGATAATCGTTTCCGTGTAACGGAGCGTACACGGAAGGTGATTATGCTCCGCATAGAGAAAGAAGGCTTGCAGGGGTGAAAAATATCTTTTATCTTTGACCATAGGATTTTTAATTGAAAAAAGTATCGATATGCATTCAAAACCGTATGATTATCTGATTGTGGGCGCCGGGCTTTTCGGCTCTGTATTTGCCTACAAAGCGAAGCTGGGAAATAAGAAGTGTCTTGTTGTAGACCGACGTTCTCAGGTGGGTGGAAACCTTTATTGTGAAAATCAGGAAGGGATTCATGTACATAAATATGGGGCGCATATTTTCCATACATCCAATAAGGAGGTATGGGATTTTGTAAATTCGATTGTGGAGTTCAACCGTTATACCAATTCGCCCGTTGCCAATTACAAGGGGAAATTATATAACTTGCCTTTCAACATGAATACCTTCTATCAGATGTGGGGCGTGACGACTCCTGCCGAGGCAAAGGCCAAATTGGACGAGCAAAGGGCGGAAGCTGTGGCTCGGATGAAGGAACAGGGTATTTCTGAACCGCGTAATTTGGAAGAACAGGCACAGGTATTGATTGGAAAGGATATTTATGAGGCATTGATAAAAGGATATACCGAGAAGCAATGGGGGCGGAGATGTGCAGAGCTTCCGGCTTTTATCATCAAGCGTCTTCCGGTACGGATGGTGTTCGACAATAATTATTTCAACGATAAATACCAAGGAATCCCTATCGGCGGATATAATGTGCTGATAGAGCGTTTGCTGGAGGGAGTGGATACCCGGTTGGAATGTGATTTCTTCGCGCATCGGGAAGAGTTGGAACCGTTGGCTGATAAAATCGTCTTTACCGGAGCGATAGATGAATTTTACGGTTATCAGTATGGCAAATTGGAGTACCGTACCGTCCGGTTTGAAACCGAAACGTTGGATATGCCCAATTATCAGGGGAATGCCGTGGTAAACTATACCGAGCGGGAAGTTCCTTATACACGTGTCATTGAGCACAAGCATTTCGAAATGTTCGGAGCCGAGGTAGAGCAATGTCCGAAGACGGTTATCTCGAAAGAATATAGTTCGGAGTGGTCGGAAGGAAGCGAGCCTTATTATCCGGTGAATGATGAAAAGAACAATTGTCTTTATCTTAAATATAAAGCATTGGCTGATATGGAGCCGAATGTGATTTTCGGAGGAAGATTGGCTGAATACAAGTATTATGATATGCATCATATTGTAGAAAAAGCCTTGAATTATTTCAAGTGAAACCCATAAAAAAAGATACTCCAGCCATTCTCTAATGGTTGGAGTATCACAACACAAAAACTAAACTAGACTTAACTAAACTATTCAATAAGAAGTTTCACAACTTCTGTTGTTATTATGTACAAGCAAATATAAGCCTTATATTTAGAAGTGACAAACGTATTGCAGAAAAAACGACTTTTTGCTTAGCTAAAAATAGTTAAATTCGAGAATAACTTTAAACAATATGTTCGTTAACATAATTTTGAAGCTCTTGCTTATAGCTGTCGGAGACCGGTATATAATCTTTTCCGAATACAATGCGTCCCTTGTCGATAATTTTTATCTTTTGTTTTTGTACGATAAACGAGCGGTGTATGCGGATAAACCGCTCGGCCGGAAGTTTTTCTTCCATAGACCGCATGCTGATTAAAGACAGGATGGGTTTTTCGATTCCCTCTAAATGAATTTTGATGTAATCTTTCAGTCCCTCAATGTACAGTATCTTGTCGAGTTCGATTTGTATCAGCTTGTAGTCACTTTTTACGTAAATGTATTTTTCCATGTTTTCTGCGGGTTGCGGAGAAGAATGGCTTTCTGCTTTTTGCTGGAGTTCGAACCAATGAATTGCCTTGTTGACGGCTTCCATAAAATCGGTGTAACTGATTGGCTTTAAAAGATAGTCTAAGGCGTTGACACGGTATCCGTCTATGGCATATTGGTTGAATGCGGTGGTAAAGACGATGCGGGTGTTCTCGGTCACCATGCGCGAAAACTCCAGCCCGTTCAGTTCGGGCATTTGAATGTCTAGAAATAAGAGGTCGGCAGGATGTTCGGGCAAGTACTTCATTGCCAGTACGGCACTTGAATAGCTTCCGCAGAGTGTTAATGCCGGTGTCTTTTTTACGTAACTTTCCAGTAGCCCTAATGCCAAGGGCTCGTCATCGATGATAGCGCAACGTAGATTCATATTGTCGTTTTTTTAGTGTGAATGGTGTAAGTTGATGTGAATGGAAGAAATATATTCCTTTCCGTCCGCTGAAAGGTTTTGTTTCCATTGATAATTTCCCGGGTAAATCAGTTCCAGGCGTTTGCTTACCTGTTCCAGTCCGATGCCTGACCCGCTTTTGTCGGTGCGGGTTTTAGGGTGGTTGCTGTTCCGTATGTTGCAGCATATTTGTTCTTCGGTTTCGGTTATGGCAATGCGGATAAAGCTGGGTTCGGTTGGTGAAATCCCATGTTTGAATGCGTTTTCGATTAATGAAATAAAGATAAGCGGTGCGATGGGAGTCTGGCTGTTCGGCTTGATGTCGAACGAGGTTTCTATGCTGACTTGCGGAGAAACACGGATGCGCATCAGTTCGATGTAATTTTTAATGAAATCAATTTCTTTTATTAGCGGCACAAACATTTGCTGGTTATCGTAGAGGACATACCGCAATAGTTTGCTTAACTCTTGCACGGCTTGTTGGGCTTTTTCGGTATCGAATGCAATCAGGGCGTAGATATTGTTCAGTGTGTTGAGAAGGAAATGTGGGTTCATTTGGTTGCGGAGGTTCTTCAGTTCGGCTTCGGTACGGCTCTTTACGGCTTCCCGCCGTTCTGCCTCGGCCTTGTTCCAGCGGATACTCATGCGGATAGCTACACTAAGTCCTGTAGAGAATATCAGGCCCGACATGTCGCGTAAGTAGAAGATGAATTGGGGAGGCAGGGGGCGGTTGAAGTCAGGGGGCGGAGGGCTGAGCAGGTTGTTCAGGTAGCGCAGGCAGAAAGTCATGCAGATAATTACAATGAAGTTGGCGAGCAAGAACCGTTTGGTATGCCCATGGAACAGGATATAAGGGATGAAGATGAAATAATTCAGGTAGAAAATGAAGAATGAGGATGCCGGGAAAAGGCTGTGATGCAAGAAAGCGTCCCAGTCAATCGTTCCGTTGGTGCGTTGCACGAAAAAAAGAGGGAATGCGAAAAACAGTCCCCAGCAGATGATGTGTATCAAGGCTTCCAATGAATGGCGGTGAATGTCGGTCGTTTGTTTCATAGCGTGTAAAGTAATTGATGTGCAAAGATACAGGTAATTTTTGAAAAATCCGGCTGCAGGGAGCAAGCTCCTGAATGCAGCCGGATTAAAGAAACCAAAGTTATGAAGAACAAAGTTATTTTAGCAGAACTTTCACAAGCTCCGGACTAAAATCAAACGTAGTGCTTTTATTCGTAGCGCAGGGCTTCAATCGGGTCAAGGTCGGCGGCTTTCTTTGCCGGATACCAGCCGAAAAAGACTCCTGTCAGCGTACATACGGCAAAAGATAGCAGGACGCTCCACGGCTGGATAAAGACCGGCCAGTGTGCCACGGCTTTGATGACAAAGCTGGCTCCGCATCCCAATATGACCCCGATCAGTCCTCCCGTGATGCTGATAAGAATGGATTCTATCAGGAATTGCGAGAGTATATCGATGCCTCGTGCTCCTACCGACATGCGCAATCCGATTTCGCGGGTGCGCTCGGTGACCGAAACATACATGATGTTCATGATTCCGATGCCTCCTACGACGAGCGAAATACCTGCAATGCAGGCGAGCAAAGTTGTCATAAGGTCGGTCGTCGTATTCAGCATCGAACTTAATTCTTGCTGGGTGCGGATGGTGAAGTCATCTTCATCGCTTGCCTTCAGCTTATGCTCGCGTCGCAAGATGGTCGTGATTTCGTCTACCGCTTCCTCTGTCATGTCTTCGGTCAATGCCGATGCAAATATACCACTTAAATAGGTTTGCGCCAACAAACGTTTCATAACAGTTGTATAAGGAGCTAAAACAATGTCGTCTTGGTCTTGCCCCATGGAGTTATATCCTTTTGATTTCAACACTCCGATGACCCGGAGCGGAATCTTGTTGCATCGGATGATTTTTCCGATAGGGTCGGTCCCGTCAGGGAAAAGGTTGTCGACAATGGTTTTTCCGATTACGCATACTTTTGCGGCGGTGCGGATATCGTTGTCACTGAACTTTTCTCCTTGTTCCACCGTAAGCTGGCGGATTTCCAGGTAATCATTGCTGCATCCGGTCACCGATGAAGGATAGTTGTTTGAGCCTGCAATGAGTTGTCCGGATGAAGATACATTGGGGCTGATAGCGGCAAGGTAAATGCATTCCTCATGCAGCTTTTCGTAGTTTTCCAGTTTCAATGTCTGCATGGAAGAGGGGTCTTGGCGCACTCCGCCTCGCATTTCGGCTCCCGGATGAATCATAATCATGTTGGAACCCATTTCCGAAATCTGTTGCTGGATGCTTCGTTTAGACCCTTGTCCGATGGCAAGCATGGCGATGACCGAAGCTACGCCGATGATGATTCCCAACATGGTGAGAAAGGCGCGCAGCTTGTTGTTTGCCAAAGCGCGAAGTGCTATTTTAAATAGGTTTGTTCCGTTCATTTCTATTATTTCTTTGTATAGGTGATTCTTAAATGCCGAATCATCTGGTTTCCTAAAGAAGGTAGAATTATCCTCTTTTTTTCTGTTTCTTTTTAATAAAGTGTGCCCGGTTGTGCCGCCGTTCTGTTTTTATGAGTCATCTTCATCGTTTTTAGGCAATGTCGCAAGTGTTTCGGCTGCCGACAAGATTTCCGGATTCACTTTGTCTTCTATCACATGCCCGTCGCGGAGCCGGATGTTCCGGCTGCTGTATTGGGCAAGGTCGGGATTGTGGGTGACAAAAATGATGGTGCGTCCTTCAGCATGCAGCTTTTGGAACAGTACCAAAATCTCAAAAGAGGTCCGTGTGTCAAGGTTTCCGGTAGCTTCATCTGCTAAGATGACGGCAGGGTCGTTTACTAAGGCACGGGCAATAGCTACACGTTGCATTTGGCCTCCCGACATTTGGTTGGACTTGTGTTCCAATCGGTCGCCCAACCCTACTGCAATGAGTGCCTGAACGGCTCTTTTACGTCGTTCAGCAGCGCTGACTGCAGGGTTATACATCAGCGGAAGCTCAACGTTGGCTACGGCAGTGGTTTTAGGAAGAAGGTTGTAATTCTGAAATACAAAACCAATCTTACGGTTGCGCAAGATAGCGCGTTGCGATTTGCTCATGGTGCGCACCGATACGCCATCCAGATAATATTCTCCGCTGGTTGGGGTATCAAGGCAGCCCAATGTGTTGAGCAATGTGGATTTCCCGGAGCCGGAGGTGCCCATGATGGTCACGAATTCTCCTTCGCTGATGGTGAATGAGATGCCTCGCAATGCGTGTACCACTTCATTACCTACGATGAAATTCCGCTTGATATTCTGTAGCTCGATAACCGTTTTGCTCATATCCGTACAATACCTTTTATTTCTTGTCTTTATTTTTGTTTTCTCCCGGAGGTCCCGGCATGAAAGGGCTTCGTTCGCCTTGTGCTTCGCTTTCGGACATTTCCGGAATAGTGTTCGCTACTACGGCTTCGGTCACTACGGCAGTCCCCTCGCTGATGCCTTCCATGATTTCGGTCTTGGAACCGTCGCTGATTCCGGTTTTTACCGGATGGGCAGTAAATACATCGTTCTCTAATGTCCAGACTTTGTGAGGGCTGTCGCAATCTTTTATTTCCCGTCCGCCTGCAATTTCCTTACTGGGAGTAAAGCGCAGGGCTTTTGCCGGAACGGTCAGTACATTATCATGTATTAATGTGTAAATGGTTACATTGGCAGTCAGGCGAGGCTTTAGTTTTAAGTCCGGATTGTCGGCGGTGATGACCACTTCATAAGTGACTACTGTGCTTTCACTGCTTGAGGTGGAGCTGCTGCTCGAACTGCTGTTGACGCTTCCTAAACGGACTTGTCTTACTTCCCCTTCGAATACATCATCGGGGTAGGCATCTACCGTAAACGTAACCTTTGCTCCGTCAGTAACTCCTGCAATATCAGCTTCGTCCACATCGGCTACTACTTGCATTTGGGTCAGGTCGGCTGCAATGGTGAAGAGGGTCGGAGTTTCAAATCCGGACGCTACGGTTTGCCCTTCCTCTACATCTTTGCTGGTTACGATTCCGTCAATCGGCGAAGTGATGGTGGCATACGACAGGTTTCGTTCGGCTTTCGAAAGTTCTGCCTGGCTTTGTTCGTACGTGCTTTTTGCACGCTGGTAATCGTAAGTCGATTGTTCGTAATCCGTATCGCTGATTAATTGCTTTTCGTGTAGTGTTCTGTTCCGTTCGTATAACTTCTTTTGGTATTCGTATTCCGCTTTTGCGCCGTTATAGGTGGCTTGTGCCGATTGCAAGTCGCTTAATAAGGTGACTTTATCCATTTCGGCAATAACCTCTCCTTGTTTGACAATGGAGTTATAGTCCACATAAATTTTATCGATAATGCCGGAGACCTGCGTACCGACTTCCACTTCGGTTACAGGCTCAATGGTTCCTGTGGCTGTAATGGAATTGCTTACACTCCCTGTTTGTGCCTTTTCTGTAGCAAAGTCCACTTTGTTCTTGGCTTTAGCTCCACCGAATATCCAGCATCCTGCAATAATCATTACAACGATGACCGTAATGATAATTATCGTTTTCTTGTTTTTCATCTTGTTGCTTGTTTATAATTCAATATTGTTTCCTGCGTAAAAATTCAATAAGGTACGGCTTAAGATAGCCATGTATTTTGCTTGCACTAATTCTTGTTTGGCACTTAACAGATTGTTCTTTTCGGTAAGCAGCTCGACCGTATTTTTCATGCCTAAATTGAATTGTTCGTTTACCATGTCAAAACTGGTTTGGCTGCTTTTGACTTTGGTTTCGGCTGCGGCATATTGTTGTTGGGCATTTAAGGCATCCAGCCATAAGCCTTCAATCGTGCTATATAGCTCTTTTTGTTTGTTTATCAGGTCTAATTGGCTTGTATTGTATTGAAGCCGCGCTTTTTGTACGTTGCTTTTGTTTTGCCTGTTGTCGAATATCGGAATGCTCAGGTTGATGCTTATCATGTTGTTCCAACCGTATTTCATTTGTTGTGCCCAGTTGTTGGTGCTGGCATTATTGGTCATGCTCGAGCTGGATGCGGACAGGCTGATGGTAGGGTAATAGCCTGCTTTAGCGGCTGATATGCCTAATTTGGCGTTTTCAATGCTCAGCTTCCCGCTTTGGATTTCAGGGCGTATGGAGAGTGCCGTCTGATAAATGTCTGTTTGATTGGGCAATAATCGCATGATGTCTTCATATTCAAGCTGAGGAAGCACCAAATCCATTTCTTCTGTGCCGTCTAATTCTAACAATTGTTTTAATTGTAATTTGTAATCCCGTAAGGAACTTTCGGCAGAAACTACTTGGTATTTGTCGTTGCTCACCTGTGCTTCCAGTTGGGCAAGGTCGGCTTTCGAGATGCTTCCTTCCTTGAACAGTTCTTCTCCTCTTTTATAAGTGGCTTCGCTGACCTCCAACGTCCCTTTGTTTATGGAGATGGATTCATCGGCATATAGGATTTGGATAAAAAGCTGCGCGATTTGCTCTTGAAGCGTATTCTCGGTTTCCGAAACGCTTAGTTGGGCGATGGCTTTGTTTGTCTTTTGCTGCTTTAACGTGTTTAATCGTTTTCCTCCGTTCCATAAAGTCCATGCGGCATTCACGCTATAACTCCCGTTATAGGTGGTCCGGCTGTCACTGCTGATGATTTCCGTGCCGCTTACTGTTGAGCTTTGTTCTTGATAGGGACGGTTGACTACGTTGTGTCCTGTACTGAACGACAGGGTTGGGAAAAGGCTGGCGCGGGCGTCTTTGATGTCTATTTCACTTTCTTGAAGCGAGATTTTGTCTTGTTGCAATTGAATGTTTTTTTCAAGTGCATAGTTGATACAATCTTCTAACGTCCATTGCGCCCTTTCTTGCTTGTCTTGTGCGTAGAATGGGGCAATGGCCGATAAAACAGCAAACATACAAATGATTCGTAATTTCATATATTATTCGTTTAGTTTTACATCACAAAAGTATGAATCAGCTTAGAAAGTTTCAAAAGATTTAGATTAATGGATAAATTTTGCAGATAAAGGCTTGCTTTTTACCGATAAAAGGTTTTCCTTTGTGATTGTTTAGATACCCGCATTCCGCCAGTTAATATGTTTGCAAAACGAAGATATATTCATAGGCAATTCCAGTTAACTGCTGCAGCCTGAGAAGATAACTGAGACGGCAAAGTAAGTATATCTTCGTTTGGCACGCCGCTATTTAGGCTGATTGAGGGGCGTTTATAAAGCTAAATTATGATTAAAACACAGATGTTCCTCAGTATATGGAAGTTCTACTTGGACGGCTTTCGTTCGATGACTATCGGACGGACGCTGTGGATTCTTATTTTAATAAAGCTTTTTATCATGTTCGTTATATTGAAAGTGTTTTTCTTTCCTGATTTCTTGAAAGGAAAGACTGCGGAAGAGAAGCAAAATTATGTAGGAAACGAGTTGATAATCCGTTCTGCAAATTCATTAACTAAATAAATAATTAGAAACGTATGTTGGAAAGTATTGACACCTCGATGATTGACTGGTCGAGAGCACAATTTGCTTTAACAGCCATGTATCATTGGCTGTTTGTGCCGCTGACGTTAGGGCTTGCGGTAATTATGGGATTGATGGAAACCTTGTATGTGATATCGGGAAATGAGTTTTGGAAACGGACTGCCAAGTTTTGGATGAAATTGTTTGGCATTAATTTTGCCGTAGGGGTAGCTACAGGGTTGATTCTTGAATTCCAATTTGGTACGAATTGGAGCAATTATTCTTGGTTCGTGGGAGATATCTTCGGGGCTCCTTTGGCAATCGAGGGCATTCTTGCCTTTTTCATGGAAGCGACTTTTGTGGCAGTGATGTTTTTTGGTTGGAATAAGGTGAGCAAGAAGTTCCATTTGGCATCGACCTGGCTTACCGGATTAGGAGCCACTATCTCGGCTTGGTGGATTCTGGTGGCTAATTCATGGATGCAATATCCTGTAGGCATGGCATTCAATCCGGATACCGTGCGTAATGAAATGACCGATTTTATGGCTGTAGCTTTCTCGCCGGTGGCGGTGATGAAGTTTTTGCATACTGTGCTCAGCAGCTGGATGTTGGGAGCCGTATTTGTTATTGGGGTAAGTGCCTGGTTCCTATTGCGTAAACGTGAAAAGGAACTTGCGGTTGGAAGCATGAAGATTGCTGCGGGTGTAGGTCTGTTTGCTTCTTTGGTGACGGCTATGACGGGGGATAAGTCTGCATATCAAGTGGCGCAATGCCAGCCTATGAAACTGGCGGCGATGGAGGCATTGTATGATGGAGGGACAAGCGAACCTTTGACTGTAGTGGGAGACATTAAGATACCGAAGATGCTTTCTTATTTGGCGACTCATGACTTTGAAGGCTATGTGCCGGGCATCAATAATATCTTGTTAGGGGGATACATGCTTCCGGATGGCACAACGGCATTGTCTGCCGCAGAAAAAATAACAAAAGGGAAAGAAGCGATAGCGGCGTTGGCTGATTATCGCGAAGCGAAGCAGGCTGGGAAGCAGGCGGAAATGGATAATGCTCGTGAAATACTGGAAGCGAATATGCCGTATTTCGGATATGGGTATATTGAGGATTCTAATTCGTTGGTTCCCAATGTTTGGCTTTTGTTCTGGGCTTTCCGTGTAATGGTGGGATTAGGGATGTATTTCATTGCGTTCTTTGCTTTAGTCCTCTTCTTGTCTTGGAAACGTAAATTGTCGAAATTCACTTGGTTGCATTATGTGTCTTTGGTGAGCATTCCTTTAGCTTATATTGCCGGACAGGCTGGCTGGATTGTAGCGGAAGTAGGACGCCAGCCTTGGACTATTCAAGATTTGCTTCCGGTAAATGCGGCTATCTCGCATCTGGAAACAGGTTCCGTTGTGACAACCTTCTTTATCTTTTTGATTCTTTTTACCGTGTTGTTATTGGCTGAGATAGGCATTATGCTGAAAGCGATTCAGAAAGGTCCTGAAAAAGGCTTGAATGTGAAGTGAGAGAGAATTATTGTTTTTATTTTTAATTGTTTACATGATGGATTCTACATATTTGTTCTTGCAAAATTATTGGTGGTTCTTGGTTTCCTTATTAGGCGCTTTACTGGTATTCCTGCTCTTTGTGCAAGGAGGAAATTCATTGTTGTTCCGTTTAGGCAGAACAGACGAAGAACGTACCTTATTGGTTAATTCTACGGGGCGTAAATGGGAGTTTACCTTTACGACGTTAGTTACTTTTGGAGGAGCATTTTTCGCTTCTTTCCCCTTGTTTTATAGTACGAGTTTTGGAGGGGCATATTGGTTATGGATGATTATTTTGTTCAGTTTTGTATTGCAGGCTGTGTCTTATGAGTTCCAATCTAAACTTGGCAATCTTTTGGGAAAGCGTGTATATCAATATTTTTTGGTCATTAACGGTGTCTTGGGACCGGTTTTGTTAGGTGCGGCGGTGGCTACATTCTTTAATGGTTCAAATTTTATTGTGGACAAAGCGAACATGTCCGAGGGGATAATGCCGGTTATCAGCCGTTGGGCAAACGGATGGCATGGGCTGGATGCGTTTGCTGACCCGTGGAATATCATGTTAGGGCTGGCGGTTTTCTTCTTGGCACGCTTGTTGGGAAATTTGTATTTCATCAATAATATTCGGAACGAAGGGCTTGTTGCTCGTTGCAGGCGTCAATTGATAACGGATGCGGTGCCTTTCCTGATTTTCTTTTTGGCATTCGTCATACGTACGTTGCTGAAAGATGGGTATGCGGTCAATCCGGATACGCAAATTATTGTGATGGAACCGTTTAAGTATTTTCACAATTTGGTGGAAATGCCTTTATTGCTGGTATTGTTCTTGGTAGGAGTCGCCTGCGTTTTGTTTGGACTGGTGAAAAGTATTATTTCTTCTGTTTATACAAAAGGCATTTGGTTTGCAGGTGTAGGGACGGTATTGACCGTGTTGGTTTTGTTGCTGATGGTAGGGTATAACCATACGGCTTATTATCCTTCTACGTCCGATTTGCAAAGTTCATTGACCTTAGCGAATAGCTGTTCCAGTCAGTTTACATTGAAAACGATGGCTTATGTTTCTATCTTGGTGCCGTTTGTTTTAGCTTATATTATTTATGCATGGAGAGCAATCGACCGTAAGCCAATAACAACAGAGGAATTGGAAAAAGACGGACATGCTTATTGATGCGTGAAATGTTTGTGGAAAAGGTCTGGGCGGTTGAGGTTAAAATCGTTCAGGCCTTTTTTATAGGCATAATGAGTACAGAGTAAGAAGCTGTTTTGAATTTCTCCAAAAAGTTTTTCTTGGCTTGATGTATCCGTTTTCGTGTGTGCTTTGGGCGATTTTTTGGTCCTTTCCGCTCCTGTTCTTCGTCAGATAGCCCGCTATCTTCCTCATCACAGAAGCGGAAATGCCTCAAAAACTCATCCCAAATCATCGCACGATAAATTCAAAACAGCTTCTTAACCCTGTGCATGAATAGCAAAAATACGAGTCAACCCATACTACGAATAAGACTTAAAGTAGTCAACCTTTTCTGCAAAGCTACACTCGTGCCTGGTTTAGTAATACTGAAACTGTAGTTTTCATCCATTGAAACTTTAGTTTCAGCACATTGAAACTAAAGTTTCAGTATATATAAACCATGGTGAAACTGTTTTCCCTCCCGCGGTGCGGCAGGCTTTGGCTCCTTGCGGATGCATTCCCTTCACCCGCCTTGTGCGTTCTTCCTGCCCTTTTCTTCCCTCCCTGCCTTTTCCCCTTGACTGCCGTATGTTTTACAGCATACGGCCTTCCTCGCGCGCGCATATAATATATATAAGGAGTACGGGCATTCCTCCTTCCCGTTCCCGCCGCTTCTTTTTTAGCTTTTAATTCACTGTATATCATGCGCTTCTGCATTATTCATTGATTTTCCCGTCAAAAAAACTCCCTCATCGCTTGCAGGTCCGGAATAAAGCCGTACCTTTGCACCCGCTTTCGGAAAGGAACTCCCTTGAACGCGAGACGGTCAGGAAGCCTCCTTGAAAAAAGTCCCGCAAAAATTTGGCGGTTTGAAAAATCCGCCTTATCTTTGCAAACGGTTTCCCTCTTTTGCGGGAGCCGCTGAAAACAGAAGCGTTCAATGAAATGTTTTGGATGAGACGAAGGAAAAGAAGCGGTGCTATTACCGCCTGTCCATCTTGATGGTTCCAGGCGGCAGATAGGATGGGTCCTGACAGAAGATAATTATAAGAAAAAGATATTCTACAATGAAGAGTTTGATCCTGGCTCAGGATGAACGCTAGCTACAGGCTTAACACATGCAAGTCGCGGGGCAGCGGGGGTCTAGCTTGCTAGGCTTGCCGGCGACCGGCGCACGGGTGAGTAACGCGTATCCGACCTTCCGCACACTCCGGGCCAGCCTTCCGAAAGGAAGATTAATCCCGGATGGTATGGCGTGGCTGCATGGCAGCGCCATTAAAGGAGCGATCCGGTGTGCGATGGGGGTGCGTTCCATTAGCTTGTTGGCGGGGTAACGGCCCACCAAGGCGACGATGGATAGGGGTTCTGAGAGGAAGGCCCCCCACATTGGGACTGAGACACGGCCCAAACTCCTACGGGAGGCAGCAGTGAGGAATATTGGTCAATGGGCGAGAGCCTGAACCAGCCAAGTAGCGTGGAGGATGACTGCCCTACGGGTTGTAAACTCCTTTTATAAGGGAATAAAACCTCCCACGTGTGGGAGCTTGTATGTACCTTATGAATAAGCATCGGCTAACTCCGTGCCAGCAGCCGCGGTAATACGGAGGATGCGAGCGTTATCCGGATTTATTGGGTTTAAAGGGAGCGTAGACGGGATGTCAAGTCAGCTGTGAAAGTTTGCGGCTCAACCGTAAAATTGCAGTTGAAACTGGCTTTCTTGAGTGCGTTCGAGGCAGGCGGAATTCGTGGTGTAGCGGTGAAATGCATAGATATCACGAAGAACCCCGATTGCGAAGGCAGCCTGCTAGGCCGCAACTGACGTTGATGCTCGAAAGTGCGGGTATCAAACAGGATTAGATACCCTGGTAGTCCGCACGGTAAACGATGGGCACTCGCTGCCGGCGATATACTGCCGGCGGCTTAGCGAAAGCGTTAAGTGCCCCACCTGGGGAGTACGCCGGCAACGGTGAAACTCAAAGGAATTGACGGGGGCCCGCACAAGCGGAGGAACATGTGGTTTAATTCGATGATACGCGAGGAACCTTACCCGGGCTTGAACTGCGGATGCATTGCGCGGAAACGCGCAAGTGGGCAACCACATCCGTGGAGGTGCTGCATGGTTGTCGTCAGCTCGTGCCGTGAGGTGTCGGCTTAAGTGCCATAACGAGCGCAACCCCTTCCGCCAGTTGCCATCAGGTTATGCTGGGGACTCTGGCGGTACTGCCATCGTAAGATGCGAGGAAGGTGGGGATGACGTCAAATCAGCACGGCCCTTACGTCCGGGGCTACACACGTGTTACAATGGGGGGTACAGAGGGCCGCCATCCGGCGACGGAGCGCCAATCCCTAAAGCCCCTCCCAGTTCGGACTGGAGCCTGCAACCCGGCTCCACGAAGCTGGATTCGCTAGTAATCGCGCATCAGCCACGGCGCGGTGAATACGTTCCCGGGCCTTGTACACACCGCCCGTCAAGCCATGAAAGCCGGGGGTGCCTGAAGTGCGTAACCGAAAGGGGCGCCCTAGGGTAAAACCGGTGATTGGGGCTAAGTCGTAACAAGGTAGCCGTACCGGAAGGTGCG
>NC_015164.1:3087500-3180000 GCF_000190575.1 Phocaeicola salanitronis DSM 18170
AAAGTTCACGCTTCCATAGTGCCGGTGTTCGGAGAAGTGCGGATGATTTTCAAAGTTCAGGTTTTTCCCGTGCTCCAATACGAATAAACCGTCTTGTTTAAGCAGGTTGTATTCAAATATTCTGTCGGGGATATCCGCTAATTCGGGCAGCGCATAAGGTGGGTCTGCAAAGATGAAATCGAATTGTTCCTGGCATTTGCTGATGTATTTGAACACGTCTCCTCGTATTGTCCAGCTTTTATCGGTTTTTATTTCTTTCATAACCTTGCAGATGAAAGCGTAATGTTGCGGGTCTTTTTCTACAGATACCACCTTTTCGCATCCTCTCGATATTAATTCAAGGCTGATGCTTCCTGTGCCGGCAAACAAGTCGAGGGCTGTTATGCCGTCTTCGAAATCCAAATAATTGTTCAGGACATTAAACAGGTTTTCTTTCGCAAAGTCGGTGGTGGGGCGGGCTTTGAATGTATGGGGTACATCGAATCGCCGGTGTTTGTAAATTCCGCTTATTATTCGCATATCAATAAGGATAAGATGTCGAAAGGCATATCTTCAATCCCTTCGGGCGAAGGTGTGCTGATTTCAGACAATGGGTTCATGACAAAAATTTTTCTTATAAATTGCCTTAGAAAAGTGATTAGCCCGTTTCTTTCCGCTTTGTTTAAGCCGATTAGATGCAATTCACTGTGTTCAGGGTTTAAGGCAAGTTGTTTCCAAAGATTTAGCAGGTAATACGAACGGTCATCGTTATTTGTTACGGAGTATGTATTTGCCAATTGTAATTTCCCGTTAACATAACAACATACTTCCATGTCGTTTTCATGAAAGTTCGCATATACTTTATGTGCATTCTCGTGCTTATTCTTGTTTGTAAAATATTCCACTTGCGGGCTGATACTTGCAAAAAAACGAGCTTGAGGAAAGTGTTCAGATAAAAATATGTGGGTAAGTTTATCGATGGAAAACAATACCGCCACATTGCTTTTCCCTAATACATTGCATAAGATGATTTCGTTGTTTTGTTTGGGCAAGTTCTGATAGAAAAGCATTTCCATTTGTTCGTCTTCAAAAAGCTCGAACGGGATTGTCGTATAGCGCTGGGTATGAATCAGGATATTGGTCTGCCGGTAAGCAATGTTCAGCTCAGGCGTATTTGTTAAGAGGCTTTTTACGTTTGCCGCCATGGAGCGTTGGATATTTACCGGTATGTATTTATAGTAAAGGTTGTTTTTCTTGTCCGGATTATAGATGGAAAAAGAAAATCCATCCGTACTGAGACGGATGGATAATGTATTGTGTTCTAATTGGGTAAAATCAACGTTATTGTCACTCATGCTTATTATTCCCAATTTCCTGCGTTATTGTTCGGTTGCTCGATGTCGCCCACTCTTAATCCGCAATACTTGCCTAATTTCTCTTGTACGTCTTTCAGGTTAATTAATTCCTGGCGGTTCAGGTCACTCAGGTATACGTCATAAGCTACTTGTGCTTGGAACAAGTTCAACGGTGCGCCTGATTGTGTCGTGTCTTTGCGGATAGCCATTTCAAATTTAGCTCCGTTTCCGTAAGGAACGAATTGCAAAGAGTCTGGGTTAAAGCCTTTTTCGAAAATGGTATCCATTACGGCTACCCACATTGTATCACGGCGGAAATTTTGCAGCCCGGCTTTTTCCACTTCAGTCCAGTTATTGGTTTTCTTCGCTTTGTTTATAAGATCCATTGCTTTTTGTTCGGTCATGCCATTGTTCAATTGGTCATCGGTCAAGCTACCGATTTTCATGATGAATGGAAGCTTTGCCGTTTTGACAAAATGAATAAGGGTATCAAAGCTTGCCGTGTAGGCTCCTTCGTGCACAGAGCGGTATTCTTGTTGTGCTTTACGAATATCAATCAATCTGGCGATGATTGCTTTTTCACGGATGTCTTTTTGCTTGTCGAAGTTAATGGGGCCCATAATACTGCCATAGCAAATGTACACTAAAGCTAATGCACATATAACCAATACACAATTAATGACTGTTTTCATGATATTATTTATTTTTTTAGTTTATATTCGTGTCTTAAATAGGTAAAGCGTTCAACTTTTTGAAAAGAAGTTGATATTTTTTTATTGGTTAAATTGATGTATTATGAATTTATCGGAACAAATTAAGCAAAAATTTTTGTATCAACCAACAAAAGAACAAGAAAATCTGCTTAAGATATTGGCAAATTTTCTATTATCTTCCAATAAGGACGAAATTTTCCTGTTAAAGGGATATGCCGGAACAGGAAAAACCACTCTGGTAAGTGCATTGGTGAGAGCTCTCGACGAGATGAAGCAGAAATGTATATTGCTGGCTCCTACGGGGCGGGCGGCCAAAGTATTCGCGCTTCACTCCGGACATCCGGCTTACACCATCCACCGGCGTATTTACCGCCAGCGTACTTTTTCGAACGAGATGGATAATTTTACGATGAATGTCAATCTGCACCAGCACACGTTGTTCATTGTGGACGAAGCCTCGATGATATCTAATCTGGGCTTGTCGGGGAACGTGTTCGGGAGCGGACGCTTGCTGGACGACCTGATACAATATGTATATGGCGGGCAAGGGTGTAGGTTGGTGTTGGTGGGCGAGACCGCCCAGTTGCCTCCTGTAGGCGAAGAAGAGAGTCCGGCACTCTCGGCAGATGTGTTGAGAGGGTACGGGTTGGAGGTTGTAGAGCAGGAGCTGACGCAAGTAGTCCGGCAGGAGTCTGAGTCGGGCATCTTGTACAATGCCACTTGCCTGCGCCGGAAAATGGCGGAAGAGTTTTCCGGAGAGCTTCCCCGCATACGGGTAGAGGGATTTCCCGATGTGCGTGTGGTGCCGGGGAGCGAACTGATAGAGACCCTCAACACCTGTTATGGGCGCGAGGGAATGGACGAAACCATCGTGATTTGCCGTTCGAACAAGCGGGCTAACCTTTATAACCAGGGAATACGGAATACGATTCTTTATCGTGAGGATGAATTGAATGCGGGCGATATCCTGATGGTGGCGAAGAACAATTATTTTTGGGGAGCCGATGTCAAGGAACTGGATTTTATCGCCAACGGGGATATAGCCGTGGTACGCCGGGTGCGCCGGGTGCACGAGATGTATGGATTCCGTTTTGCCGATGTGCTTCTTGCGTTTCCTGATTACAACGATATTGAGCTGGAGGTGAAAATCCTGCTTGATACGCTCCATACCGATGCGCCGGCATTGCCCAAAGAGCATGCCGACCGTTTGTTTCATGCCGTGCTCGAAGATTACCAGGATATTACCACGAAAGCGGGGCGGATGAAGAAGATAAAGGCAGACCCGTGGTATAACGCTTTGCAGGTGAAGTATGCATACGCCGTAACGTGCCACAAAGCGCAGGGCGGGCAATGGCAAAACGTGTTCATCGATCAGGGGTATCTGACCGAGGATATGGTTTCGCCCGATTATTACCGCTGGCTTTATACGGCAATTACGCGTGCTAAAGGAACTTTGTATTTGGTGAACTGGCCCGAGAGCCAAAAGGAATAAAAAAGAAGTGCGCCCGATAGGACTCGAACCTACACGTCTCACGACACCAGATCCTAAGTCTGGCGCGGCTACCAATTACGCCACGGGCGCATGTCCATGTTAAAATGGAATTGCGGGTGCAAAGGTAAGGCTTATTTTCGAAATCGCCAAATCTTTGTGTGAAATTTCACTACAGAGGTGCATAGAAACCATTTCCTTACTGTCCTTTCAGCACCCGGCATGCCGTTTCTATCATGGTATCTTTCCCTTGGGCAATGTCTTCGCTGGTCATGTCTACTTTCACATCAGGGTCTATCCCAAATTCCAGATGGTTCATTTCGGGGTCGAGCATCGGGCTGGCAGAGAAACGGATGGACCAGCCGCAGGGGATTTCCGACGAGAAGGGAAGCCCTGAGCCTCCGCCTGTCTTGTCACCTACAAGGGTCACGTTGGGGAACTGGTTCATGCTGTTCACAAAATCGTTGGTGGCACTATAGGCACGGCGGTTGGTGAGCACTACCACCGGCTTTTGCCACCGGATGCCGTCCGAAGGCTCGATGTAGACAGGTTTGGGGTCGGAAAAATCATCGTGGGCAGGTCCCGTCTTGTGGTACATATAGCCTACAAGCACCCGCTCGTTGGTGAAACGTGCCGCCAGTTTTTGTGCCGTGGTCAGGTTTCCGCCTCCGTTATCCCGTACATCTACAATCAGTCCGTCGCATACGGCAAGCGAGTTCAGGGTCTGGTCCAGATTTCCGTCTCCAATGCCGTTCGAGAAACTTTCGCAATAGATGTAGCCGATGTTGTTTTCCAGTATCGACCAGGTAATGCCCGACGAGTTCACGTAGTCTTTTCCCAGGTAATTGCTCTGGATGCTGTCACTGAAATTATGGGGGAAGGCGTCAAACCATGCGCGGTATTGCGATGTGCCGATGGAACTGGACAGGTTGACATGCCCGTCTCTCAGCTCGTTCACCATGTCCGAGAGCACTTCGTAGAGGTTTTCCCACGTCATGTCGGACGTGATGCGCTGGGCGTAGCGGGTGTGCACTTCGTCCCAGTCCAGCCCGTATTCTTCGTGCTTGTATTCCAGAAAGCAATATTGTTCGTCAATGATTTTCCATAGGGACTCGAAGTTCGACTCGGGCGTATTGCCTGATATGTCTTCGCGGATGCAGGAGGCGAACAATGCCTGCACGGTAATGCATAGGTAGAGGATATATTTTCTCATGGTTTAAAACGGAGTTATTTTAGGTGGCGTGGTCATGTGTTTCTTTCCATGGAACAGGTACAGATTGCGTACGACGCCTATCATGAAGTCGTGCGAGTAGGTATGGCTTTTCAGGTTGTTTACCTTTGCTTGCTGGAGGTCGCATACGTAGCCCACACGCATCACCGTGTTCCCTACCGGGAAGTCGAGGGTAAGGAGCTGGCGCAGGGACGGGTTGTTGTGCAGGGAGGTGAACACTGCGTTCCGTCCTCCGTTGCCCAGCGAGAATATTTCGTAATACGATTCGCCGAACTCAGGCGAGAACATCACGCCCAGCAGGGGCAGGTTCGCTTGCCAGCGTACCGTGAGCGGATAGTTCTTGATGCGGAACCGGTAGATGAGCATCCCTGATGCCCCTAAGCCCCCGTAGGCTTTTGCCTGGGCAGGGTTGTTCGAGTTGCGCCGGTTGTATACCACGCCTGCATTGAGGTCGAGCATGGGGCCGAAAAGTATCTTCAGTCCCTTGGCAGGGCGGAACTGGTAATGCAGGGCATAGCTCCAGTTCACCAGCCCGCCGTACGTATGATTGGTCTGCGAGATGTTTTCGGTGTACGAGGCATGTAGCTGGAACAGGTTTTGCGCCGAAACGTTCCCGTCCATCAGGCGGGTCATCCGCATCGTTTCGTAGGCGAAGCGCACTTCTGGACCTTCGTATTCCAAGGGCGAGAGATAGGTTTCGAATGTGTTGTTGTGTCCGGCTCCTATCATCACCGAGCGCATCACGTGGCGTGTGGCTTGCAGGGAGTCTTGTGCTTGGATACGGGTCGGAAGGCAGGTTAAGACTATCAGAATAAGAACACAGAGGCGCAGAGGCACAGAGGCTTTATTTTTTATTCTCTGTGTCTTTGTGTCTCTGTGTTCGATATAAATCAATGTTTTCATTCTTCTTCGTTATCGAATAGGTTCATTTGTCCGTTTTCGTCTTCGGGCGTTCCGTTATCCTCTGTGTCGGGAGCTTCTTCTGGTTCTGGCATGCGGGTAGGTTCCAGTTCGTTTACCTCGCCCACGGTGTAGGTGGTGAGGCGTTTGCCCTTAGCCTTGTAGCTCTTTATGCCTACAAAGTCGGACGCTTCGACTATCAGCGGTTCCCGGAACGCGTCGTGTCCGCCGAATACCACCTGGATGCGCGGATAGGCTTCGGGGCTGAGCAGGAGCAAACGGTTTTGCTTGTTCTCGCCCAAGTAGTTCTGGCGCTTGCTTGTCGCCTCGAAGCAGAAGCGTTTCAGGTACGGGTAGTTCTGCTGGTCGGCATCGTAGAGCACGGCGGTCCATACCTTGTCGGCATCAAACTTCTCGATGAGCCGGATATCGGGGTCGTAATGGTTGTTCAGGTCGAAGTCGGTAGTATAGAAGTCGCCGTCTGTATGTACCACGAGGATGCGGTCATCGCTTTGGAACTCGCCTAAGTATTGTCCGCGCCCGTCGTAATTGAGGCGTAATACATCGTGGTCGAACCACACCTTGCGTCCGCCCAGGGTAGAGCCTCCGCGTTGTTTCAGCCCGATTTTGTGTACCTCGTACTTGGTGAGCAGGTTGCCCATCGACTGGCGTCCCTTGATGTTGATGGTGCTGAAGTCGCGTTCGAACACCAGTTTCTTGATGCGCGGGTTGGGGCGCAGGGTCACTTTCACGGTTTCCGCCTCGCCGTTGGGGTTGGCGGTGAAGTAGACGATGCGCGAACCCGGTGTGCCTTGCGTCACGTCGTACTCGCGGTCGCGTATCATCGAAGTCACGTTGAAACGCTTGATGTAGTGGTATCCGTCTTTCCCGTCGCGGTAGATGACGTTGTAGATAGTACGCTTGTCGTTCTTCTTGAACACGTTGACGTAGAGGATGTTCTTGCCTACGAAGAGCTTGTCCTGTACGCGCACCACCTTGTATTTCCCGTCGCGGTAGAAGATGATTACATCGTCGATATCGGAACAGTTGCACACGAATTCGTCCTTTTTCAGCCCCGTGCCGATAAAGCCTTCCTCGCGGTTGATGTAGAGCTTTTCGTTGGCTTCCGCCACTTTTGTGGCTACGATGGTGTCGAAGTTTCGTATCTCGGTGCGGCGGGGGAACTGTGCTCCGTATTTCTCTTTCAGGCGGCGGAACCAGGCGATGGTATAGTCGGTAAGATGAGCTAAGTGGTTTTCCGTTTCCTCGATGTCCGCTTTCAGGCGTGCAATGTTTTCGTCCGCTTTGTCTTTGTTGAACTTCAGGATGCGTGCCATCTTGATTTCCATCAGGCGCAGGATGTCGTCTTTGGTCACTTCGCGCACCATTTGGGGGTAGAACGGGGTGAGTCGCTCGTCGATATGCGCGCAGGCGGCGTCCATGTTTTCGGCTTGCTCGAAGCCGCGGTCTTTGTAGATGCGCTCTTCGATGAAGATTTTCTCCAGCGAGGCGAAGTGCAGGGTCTCCAGGGTCTCGTCGCGCTGTATTTCCAGTTCGCGGCGCAGGAGCCCGAGGGTGTGGTCGACCGACTTGCGGAGCACCGTGCCTACCGAGAGGAAATGCGGCTTCTTGTCCTCGATGACGCAGCAGTTGGGCGAGATGTTCACTTCGCAATCCGTAAAGGCATAAAGGGCGTCCAGCGTCTTGTCCGACGAGGCTCCGGGGGCGAGGTGTACCAGTATTTCCACCTTGTCGGCGGTATTGTCGTCTACCTTGCGCACCTTGATTTTCCCTTTTTCTACGGCTTTCAATATGGAGTCGATGAGCGACGATGTGGTTTTTCCGTAGGGAATTTCGCTGATGCAGAGTGTCTTGTTGTCTATTTTCGATATCTTGGCACGTACGCGCACCACTCCGCCCCGCTCGCCGTCGTTGTAGCGCGACACGTCTACCGCCCCTCCGGTCTGGAAGTCGGGGTAGAGGTGGAACTCTTCGCCGTGCAGGTAAGCGATGGCTGCATCGCATAACTCATTGAAGTTGTGAGGCAGGATTTTCGATGAAAGTCCTACGGCGATGCCTTCTACGCCCTGTGCCAGCAACAGGGGGAACTTGACCGGCAGGGTTACGGGTTCGCGGTTGCGTCCGTCGTAAGAGGCCTGCCATTCGGTGGTCTTGGGATTGAACACCACGTCGAGGGCGAATTTCGACAAGCGTGCTTCGATGTATCGGGGTGCGGCTGCATCATCGCCCGTGAGGATGTTTCCCCAGTTTCCCTGGCAATCGATGAGCAGGTCTTTCTGCCCCAGCTGCACCAGCGCGTCGCCGATGGAAGCGTCGCCGTGCGGATGGAACTGCATGGTATGCCCCACGATGTTCGCCACCTTGTTGTAGCGTCCGTCGTCCAGCCTTTTCATGGCGTGCAGGATGCGCCGCTGCACCGGTTTCAGTCCGTCGTTGATGTGGGGTACGGCACGTTCCAGAATGACGTACGAGGCATAGTCGAGGAACCAGTTCTGATACATTCCGCTCAGCTGGTATTTCACTGCCTTGTCCGCCGGCGAGGCGGGCTTGTAATTCGTATCCGATTCTTTTTCAGGTATATCCGTTGTTTCGTTTTTGTCTAATGTGTCGTCGCTCATAATCGTTTTCTGCTTGTTGCAAATATACGGATAATTATTGAGAAATCCAAATGTTTCCGAGGCGCTGCTTTCAAGCTTGTTCAGGCGTTACAGCGTTACAATTACAATTAAATGATAACGATATAACAATAACAATATAACAATTAATGAAATGAGAAACTGAATCGAAGGAAACCATTACATAAATTATATACTATATATAAATATATATATTTATATATAGTATATAATTGTTTTATTCGCTCTCCTTTTGGGTAAAACTGATTTTAGCTAATTGTTATATTGTTATTTGTTATATTGTTATCGGTTGTTTGTCTCTGGAGAAATTGATTTTTGCTTTATTGTAATTGTAACGCTGTAACGCGCTCAGGCTGGGGCATGAGATGAGCTTTGTTTCAAACAAATTCATCCTTATAGTTGCATCGCGTCGGGAATATACATGCGTAGCCCGGTGCAGATAGCTTCGCGCGCCGGCACAACGGCATGCAATGAAGATTGTACATTTTTAGCCTTATTGCCCGAACAAAACCCTTGGTTGTTTGGTTTATTTTTTATAAATTTGCTATGTTTATTCAGGCGGTATAGCCTTTATAAGCATGGATACTAAAAGTGAATGAGTATGAAAAAAATTCTGAATCTTGTTCTGCTATTGACGCTTGCCCTTGCTTCGCATGCCCAGCGTGTGCTTACGCTGGATAGCTGCCGCGCCTTGGCTTTGGCCAACAATAAGGAACTGCGCATGTCGCAGGAGAAAGTCAAGGCGGCGCATTATGAGCAAAAAGCGGCATTTACTAATTTCTTGCCTAAGATTGATGTGGGGGGCACCTATATGCGCATCCAGAAAGAAATCTCCTTATTGAGCGATGCCCAGAAAAATGCCATAGGAAATGTCGGTACAGCTGTAGGGGCTCAATTGCAGCAGTTCGGGAACCAGTTGCAGCAGATAGCGGTGAGCCACCCCGAGCTGCTCCCTTTGCTTGAGCCGTTAAGCGGCGTCATGGGGCAATTGCCCGGTGCGCTGAACGGGGTAGGGCAAGGCATTGTGGACGCTTTCCGCACGGATACGAGAAACCTGTATGCCGGTGCGGCAACGTTGACCCAGCCGATTTTTATGGGCGGCAAAATCATTGCTTACAATAAAATTACGAAGTATGCGGAGCAATTGGCTGCATCACAACACGCTACGGGCATGCAGGACGTGGTGATGAGTACCGACCAGGCTTATTGGCAGGTCATCTCGCTGGTGAACAAGAAACGGCTTGCCGAGAGTTTTGTGGAACTGGTGCGGAAACTGGATTCGGATGTGAACAAAATGCTGGAAGAAGGTGTTGCTACCCAAGCCGATGCATTAAGCGTGCGGGTGAAGGTGAACGAGGCTGAAATGGCTTTGGTGCAGGTAGAAGACGGGTTAAGCCTGTCGAAGATGGTGCTTTGCCAGTTGTGCGGCTTGCCGCTTGACACCGAAATCCGGCTTGCGGATGAAGAGATGGAAGACCTTGCCTTGCCCGACACATTTACCGAAAGTAATGTGAATACGGCTTTGGCGAACCGCGAAGAGTTGAAGAGCTTGGAGCTGGCTTCGAAAATCTACCGCCAGAAGGTGAATGTGGCACGTGCCGGTTATCTCCCCTCTATCGGTCTGACCGCCAGCTATTTGTTTTCCAATCCTTCGCTTTTCAACGGGTTCGAGAATAAGTTCCGCGGGACATGGGGTATCGGGGTGGTCGTGACAATCCCTGTATTCCATTGGGGAGAAAATATTTATAAGGTGCGTGCGGCGAAAGCCGAAGCCAATATTGCCCGGTACCGGCTTGATGACGCGCGCGAGAAGATTGAGCTTCAGGTAACTCAAAACTCGTATAAGGTGAACGAAGCCGCCAAGAAACTTGCGATGGCGGAGAAAAACATGGAAAAGGCGGAAGAAAACCTCCGTTATGCGAATTTCGGGTTCAGGGAGGGGGTTATCCCGACCAGCAATGTGCTCGAAGCCCAGACCGCTTGGCTCTCTGCCCAGTCGGGCAAGATTGATGCGCAAATCGACCTGAAGATGAGCGAGATTTATTTGAACAAATCAATGGGGACATTGGATATGTATACAAAATGAATATTTTCACCGCAGAGCCTTTCATTTGCGATTGGACAATTGGCTTTTTGAAATTGAATCGTACTTCGTAAATCATCGGTGTTTCTCTGTAGTGAGTTTGAAATGTGGTAATTAAAAAATAAGGCAATATGACAGAAAGAACGCAACGCAGCAACATTACGCTGGCATTCATTACCCTGGTAGGGGTGGTTGTAATAGTCAGTGTCATCGGCTTTTTCACTTTCCGGAAAGGAACGGAAATCATTCAGGGACAAGCCGAAGCGACCGAATACCGGGTGTCGAGCAAGGTGCCCGGACGTATCCTGAAATTCTTTGTAAGCGAGGGTGACCAGGTGAGGGAAGGCGATACGCTTGCCATCCTCGAAGCGCCCGATGTGGTGGCAAAGCTCTCGCAGGCACAGGCATTGGAACAGGCGGCTCAGGCTCTGAGCGAGAAAGCCGAAAAAGGCACGCGTGCCGAGAAGCTTCAGGAGGCATACGAGATGTGGCAGAAAGCGAAAGCCGGAAAAGAAATTGCGGAGAAATCTTACCAGCGTGTGAACCGCCTGTACGAAGCGGGCGTAGTGTCGGCGCAGAAGCGCGACGAGGCAAAAGCGCAATATGACGCCATGACAGCTACCGAACGGGCGGCGGAAGCCCAATACACCATGGCGCAAAACGGGACGCAACGGGAAGACAAACTCATGGCGCAAGCCAAGGTAAGGCAAGCCGAAGGTGCTGTGGCGGAAGTCAGTTCCTACATCAGCGAAACGTATCTCACGGCATCTGCCGATGGAGAAGTGACGGAGATATTCCCTAAGGTAGGCGAACTGGTGGGCACCGGAGCACCCATCATGAATGTAGCCCAACTGGATGACATGTGGGTGACGTTTAACGTGCGTGAAGACTATCTGAAAGATTTCCACGTAGGGGGCGAGATTTCGGCGTTTATCCCGGCATTGGAAAAAGACGCCACATTTAAAGTGACCTATATGAAAGACTTAGGCACTTATGCCGCATGGAAAGCGACCAAGACCACCGGCGGTTTCGACCTGAAGACATTCGAAATTAAAGCCAAGCCCGTACAGCCGGTGGAGAACCTGCGGCCGGGCATGTCGGCGATAGTCAAAGGGTTGGAATGAGTGTTTTTTCACCACAGATTACACAGATTATTTTATTTAATCAATTATGAAAATCTGTGTAATCTGTGGTGAAAAAAAGAAACAAGAAAGGAAGGATTATGCAATACACAACCATTCATAAACGCCTGTACCGTATAGCCGTACGCGAACTGCGGCACATCGCGACCCGGCCGATTTACCTCTTCTGCATGGTAATAGCACCGGTATTCTGCTACGTGTTCTTTACCACGCTGATGGCAAACGGCTTGCCTACAAACATGCCCGCAGGTGTTGTGGATATGGACAATACGGCAACTACGCGAAGCATCATCCGCAATTTGGATGCATTCCAGCAAACGCATGTCACGGCTCGTTATGCAAATTTCCACGAAGCACGCAAGGCGGTCCAGCGTGGCGAGATTTATGCTTTTTATTACATACCCGAAGGCACCACCGAGGAAGCCATCTCCGGAAGGCAGCCCCGCGTGTCGTTTTACATCAATTACGCGTACCTCATCGCAGGGTCGTTGCTGTACCGCGACCAGCGCACGATGTCGGAACTTGCTTCGGGTGCCATCGGGCAGAGCACGCTTTTAGCCAAGGGGGCTACCGAAAAGCAGGCAATGGCGTTTCTCCAGCCCGTCGTTATTGACACCCATGCGTTGAACAATCCGTGGCTGAATTATTCGGTGTATTTATGCAATACCTTATTGCCGGGCATCCTGATGTTGCTCATTTTCCTGACCACCTCGTATGCGTTAGGCATGGAACTGAAGGAAAATACGGCACACGTTCTGATGCGTTTGGCAGACAATTCCATCGGCACGGCATTGGTAGGGAAACTCTTGCCGCATACGGTTATCTTCTTTATCGTGACCGTATTCTATAATGTCTATCTGTACGGGTTCTTGCATTATCCTTGCAATAGCGGCATTTTCCCGATGCTTCTTGCGGGATTGTTGCTGGTGCTGGCTTCGCAGGCGGTCGGCATCTTTTTCTTTGGCATGTTCGGCACCCTCCGCCTTGCCTTGAGTGTGGCTTCGTTATGGGGAGTCATTTCATTTTCCATCTCCGGCTTTACCTTTCCGGTCATGGCGATGCATCCCGTCTTGCAAGGGCTGGCGGTTTTATTCCCCTTACGGCATTATTTCCTGATATATGTAAACCTTGCCTTAAACGGTTATCCGCTCGTCTACGTATGGCAACCCATAGTGGCGCTTTTGCTTTTCCTGCTTCTTCCGTTCTTTGTGCTGAAGAAGTTGCGCACGGAAATGTTGCACTATGTATATATCCCCTAAAACCGATGGATTATGAAAAAATATTCGTTCAGACATACTATAAAGCAGGGCATCGCCGGATTGTTCCATATCTGTAAGGAAGAGCTGAAGATGACCGTCAAAGACCAGGGCGTACTGATTTTTTTCCTCCTTGTGCCTTTGGCGTATCCGCTGGTCTATGCATTCATCTATACCAATGAAGTTGTGCGTGAAGTGCCCGTGGCTGTGGTCGATGCCGACCGTTCTTCCGTGAGCCGCGAATACCTCCGCCGGGTAGACGGAGGTCCGGATGTCCGTATCGTGTCTTATTGTTCCGATATGGAAGAAGCCCGGCTTTTGCTGAAAAAGCAAAAAATATACGGCGTGGTTTATGTTCCCGAAGGTTTTAGCCGCGACTTGGCTTCGGGAGAGCAGGCGCATGTTTCCATCTTTGCCGACATGAGCGGCATGCTTTATTATAAGGCGCTTTTGCTTGCCAATACCGAGGCTTCGCTGGAGATGAACAAGGATATCCAAATCCGGCGTGCGGGCAATACCACCAGGCGGCAGGATGAGATTACGGTCCGCCCGATAGATTACGAAGCGGTATCGCTCTATAATCCGCAGGACGGATTCGCCAGCTTTCTTATCCCTGCCGTGCTTATCCTGATTATCCAGCAGACCTTATTGCTCGGGATAGGTCTGTCGGCGGGTACGGCGCGCGAGAACAACCGTTTCCGGGATTTGGTGCCCATGGTACGCCATTATCAGGGTGCCATCCGCATTATTTTCGGGAAGTCCTTGGCTTATCTTTTGGTCTATCTTGCCGTGGCGGCATATATCCTTTGTGCGGTGCCCAAGAT
Organism: Phocaeicola salanitronis DSM 18170; assembly: GCF_000190575.1. Taxonomy (NCBI): domain Bacteria; kingdom Pseudomonadati; phylum Bacteroidota; class Bacteroidia; order Bacteroidales; family Bacteroidaceae; genus Phocaeicola; species Phocaeicola salanitronis. The sequence goes on from NC_015164.1 coordinate 3,101,130, forward strand.
GTTCCGGCTGGTCTTTCTTGCTTCGCCGGATACATTGGCGGCCTTTGTCCTGCCCTACCTGCTGGCATGCATTTTCTTTGCCATGGCATGTTCGTGTCTCATCCGGAGGCGTGAAGACTGCATGATGATATTCGTGTTCACATCGTTGCCTTTGTTGTTCATCTCAGGCATTTCATGGCCCGGAGCGGCAATCCCGGATTTCTGGAAAGCGGTGTCGTGGATATTCCCTTCTACTTTCGGCATCAACGGATATATCCGCATACAGACGATGGGAGCCACACTGAACGATGTCTTGCCCGAATACCGGGCATTATGGATGCAGGCAGGCATTTATTTCCTTCTCACATTCTTCCTCTACCGGAGGGAAATCCTGTTGAGCCGGAAACATGCCTTAAAACGCTTGCATGAGTTCCGGAAGAAGCGGCAGGCGGTGTTGCGGTAAGGTTTATCCTATTTTAATGGGGCACAGATTTTTTATTTATTCCGTTTGTGTTTTATGATGTACTTATGATACGGTTTGCGTTATTGTCTATAAAGAACTTCAATAAATGACATAAACTTTATCATGGATAAAAACAACGGTTTAAGCGAAAGGGCAGAACGCATCCTTCAGCGTACAGTCAATCTATTTGAACAGGTACGGCAAAAAATCATCCTGATTAGAGATTGTCAGGTGATATTAGACGTGGATGTTGCAGAATTATATGGGGTGAGGACAAAAGAAGTCAATCAAGCTGTGCGTAACAATCCGGAGAAGTTTCCGAGTGGATACGTACTTGAGCTTGACAAACAGGAATTTACAGATTTGCGGTCAAATATTTTGACCGCAAATCTATCACCCAAGACCCGTGTCCTCCCCAAAGCGTTCACGGAGAAAGGATTGTATATGCTTGCCACTATCCTGAAAAGTCCGCAAGCTACGCAAGCCACCCTTGCTATCATAGAGACATTTGCCTCTGTGCGCCAGCTCAAGCGTGAATTGCATGCCTTACACGGTGAAACGGATGGCAAGTCGCAGCAATCCAAGATGCAACACATTGGAGAAATGCTTTCAAGCATAGTCATGCCTGACCTGGAAACATCCGAAACAGAATCAAGCCTTGAACTCAATTTCCTGATAGGCAAAATCAAGCATACGGTAAAACGGGTGAAAAGGCAAAATGATGCAGACCATACCGAAGTGGAATGACTTTAAAATATCAGATATACAATCAATCCCAATAGAACGATAAGGGCGATGCTTGCTAATATCCATAACTGCAACCGGAATAATTGTTTGGCATCGGCTTTCTCCTTTTCGCTTATCTGATGCCGTGTTTTTTCCCAGTCTTCCAGGGATATGTTTTGTAAGTCGGTTTTATAGCCAGTACGGATGAGCTGCTTTCGGGTTTCTTTCATCCGTTCACGGTTATGTTTGCGGAGCCGGCGATTTTCCTTGTCGCGTCCTATCATGTCATTTATATGTCCTAATGTTCCCATAAACAAATATTTTATGCTTCATGCAGCCCCTCGATATACTCATACAGCTTCCGGTAGAAGGCGTGGCGCGTCAGGGTGGAGGCATCGCCTAAGATGATGAGCTTCATGCGGGCACGGGTGATGGCTACGTTCATCCGGCGCAAGTCGTTGAGAAACCCGATCTGGCCGTCCTCGTTGGCACGCACCAGGCTGATGAGGATTACATCACGCTCCTGTCCCTGGAAACCGTCGACCGTATTGACCGTTATCGAGGAACGGAAGGGCTTGAAGAACGCGTCGCGCCGGAGCAGCTGGCGGAGGTATTGCACTTGTGCCTTGTAAGGGGAAATCAATCCGACATCGATGCGTTCTTCGAGGAAGCGTTCCCTGCCGATGCGGGTGATGTAGGATTTCAGCTGGCCGATGGAGAGTTCGGCTTCGGCTTTGTTGATGCGCCCGTAACTTTCGCCTACAAACTCTTCGCCGGCATCCATTCCTTCTGTGTTTATCCATTCGATGGGTGTATCGAAATCGAGGATGCCGCGGTATTTCACTTCGGGAGCCGACTGGAGCATGCCTCCGTAGAACCATTCGGACGAGAAACGCATGATTTAATCGTTCATCCGGTATTGCAATTTCAACAGGGAAACCGTGTCGGGCTTTTGCTTGACGATGCATTGCATCAAGGTATGCCCCAGTCCGCCGCGCATGGCTTCGACGCTTTTTACCGTGGGCGGAAGCTGGCAATGGTCTCCGGCGAAGATGACCCGGTCGGCTTTCCGGATGGCTATCCAGCAGGCGGCTTCCAAGGCTTGGGCGGCTTCATCGATGAATAATGTCCCGAATTTTTGTCCGATTAATAACCGGCTGGCACTTCCCGTCAGGGTGCAGGCGATAACCCTTGCTTCGGAGAACAATGCGGCGTTGATGCGGATTTCCAGCTCCGAGGCACGGTCTTTCAAAGCGTTGATTTTCGTGCGGATATGCTCGCGGTCGCTTGCCTTGTGCAGGCGTGCGTAGAGGTCACGGATGGCCCGGCGGATGCCCCATAACTGGGTATAGTCGGGATGCGCCTCGAAGCGGCGCTCGTAGGTGAATGAAAGCATCTTGTCGTTTACGCGGGTCGGGTTTCCGATGCGCAACACGTTCACGCCCCGGTCTACCAGCTTTTCGCTAATCCAGTCTACCGCCATGTTGCTTTGCGCGCACACCAATACTTGGTTTTCGCGGTGCAAGGTTTCGTAGATGGCTTCCACCAGCGTGGTGGTCTTTCCCGTTCCGGGAGGGCCGTGCACGATTGCCACGTCTTTGGCATGCAGGACCTTGTTGACCGCCGCTTCCTGCGTAGGGTTCAGCCAGGGGAAGCGCAGGGGTTGGAAAGAAAAGACAGATGCCGGTTGCGTTCCGTGAAAAATGTCACGCAATTCCGCCAGACGGTTATTCTTGGCTGAAATGACTTGCTTCAGCGCCTCGAACATCAGCCGGTAGCTGGTCTCGTCGAAATAAAGCTGCACGCCCGTCATTTCCCTTCCTTGCAGGGAAGCCAGTGCATCGGAATTGGGAAGAATCACCACCATACGCTCTTCGTCGGCATAGTTTACCGTGGCTACGAAAGGAAGGTAGGTCAGTTTCCCCGATACGTCTTGCGTAAAGAAGCATACCGGGCGCCCGTATTCGAACAGGTGCTCGATGTCTTTGTCCTCGCGGCGTTCCACCTCTACCACTAATTGGTTCAAGGCATTGTAATAGCTCCGCCCGATGTTCAGCGGATACCAGCATACGCCCCGCTTTATTTTCCTGCCGATTCCCATCAGCTCAGTCTGTTGCTCGAACTGCTTTTTCTCGTATTCGTATTCCAGTTTGAGCAACTCGTATTGATGTTGCAGGTAGAGGACCGGTGAATGTATGGAAGTCGTTTCTTTCATATCTTTGGGATTTCGCTTTGCAAAGGTACAAGTTCTGCGAAAAAAGAAAGGCGAAAACATTGATTAATTCCATTATTATCCTTATTTTTACGAAGATTAAAGGCATAAACCCAATAATAGCCATGAAAAAGCAAGCAGATTATATCAAGCGCATTGAAATCAAAGGCATGTGGGGGCGTAAGAACATTTCGTGGGACCTGCGTGCCGATGTGAATATCCTGAGCGGCGTGAACGGCATCGGGAAAAGTACGATATTGAACAATTCCGTCCGGAGCCTGACTGCGTTGGAAGGAGGCGCGCTGACCAATGATTTTGAAAAAGAAGGCGTGTCGTTCGTCTTTTCGCCCGAGGATGCCACGTACATCAATTTCGATGTCATACGCAGCTTCGACCGCCCGCTCATCAGCTCGGGCCTGCTCGAGAAAATCGGGAACCAGGATGTCAAGACCGAGCTGGACTGGCAATTATACCAGTTGCAACGCCGGTATTTGGATTATCAGGTGAACATCGGGAACCGGATTATCGAGATGCTGACCAGCGGCGTGCTGGAGCAACAGGCGCAGGCGGCGGAAGTGTCGAAACCCAAGACCAAGTTCCAAGACCTGGTGGACGACCTCTTCAGCGATACCGGAAAGAAGATAAACCGGAAAAGCAATGAAATCCTCTTCGAGCAGGACGGGGACGAACTGACTCCTTACCAGCTTTCTTCGGGAGAGAAGCAGATGCTCGTCATCCTGCTTACGGTATTGGTGCAAGACAACCGGCATTGTTCCCTTTTCATGGACGAGCCTGAAATCTCCCTGCATGTGGAATGGCAGCAGAGGCTCATCTCGCTCATCCGTACCCTGAACCCGAACGTGCAAATCATACTTACCACTCACTCGCCGGCGGTGATTATGAACGGCTGGATTGATGCCGTGACCGAGGTGAGCGACATCACTACACGCTAAAATTTTGCGGCTATGGGAAAAAGACTTACCGAGAACTTGTCTTCGATGTATTTGGGCGCAGCCAATAGCCTGAAGCCCAAACGCGCGCGGAGGAAAATCGTGGCATACGTAGAGAGCTACGACGACATCTCTTTCTGGCGTTCCTTATTGGCCGATTACGAGAACGAGAACCGTTATTTCGAGGTCATGCTTCCCTCGCGCACATCGTTGGCGAAGGGCAAGAAAAGTGTGCTGATGAACCAGCTGGGCAGGCAGTTGGGCGAGAACATGATTGCGTGTGTGGACAGCGATTACGATTACCTCTTGCAGGGGTGTACCCAGACTTCGCGCTACATGATAGAGTGCCCGTACGTGCTTCAGACTTACGCGTACGCCATCGAAAATTACCATTGTTATGCCGAAGGGCTGCACGAAGTGTGCGTCATGGCAACGCTGAACGATCACGTCTTGATTGACTTCCCCGGTTACATGAAACTCTATTCGCAGATAGCCTACCCCTTGTTCGTATGGTCGGTGTGGTTCTACCGCAAGCACAACCTGAGCGAGTTTTCCTTGCTCGACTTTTGCTCGTACGTGCGGATAGACCAGGTGGGCATCCGGCATCCGGAGTACAGCCTGGGGGTTATGGCTAAGAAGGTAGGCCGTAAATTGCGTGATTTGGAGCACCGTCATCCCGAAGGCATTCCCGAGGTGGAAGCCATGAAAGACGAGTTCAAGAAGCTGGGGGTTTATCCCGAAAACACCTACATGTTCATCCAGGGGCATCACATCCTCGATAATGTGGTGATGCGCCTGCTGGTGCCGGTATGCACGTATTTGCGGCGCGAACGCGAGCAACAGATAAACGACCTCGCCCTGCACGAAACCCAGCGGCGCAACGAACTGACCGCCTACCAGCGGAGTCAGGTGGACGTGTCGCTGGTCATTCACAAGAACACCAATTACAAGAACTCGCCGGTATATGCCATGATTTGCCGGGATGTGGAGAAGTTCTTGAAGCTTATCAAGGCGTAAAATCCGTTTCCTTTATTTTTAATTGAATATCCGCAAACATCCCATGTAGGGGCGTATCGCATACGCCCTGAAGACATCCACGTGGATTAGTTGACGTATTCGGGCGTATGCGATACGCCCCTACAAGGCAATTGGGCAAAATGCGGATATTCAAATTTTTATATTACGTGCATGTGCCTTTGTATATGCCGGCAAATGTAGAGACGATGTGCACATCGTCTCTACGGAAACGTTGGCGTCACGAAATCCCAAGTAAAAAAATTACGGAGTGGCCCGCACCTCGTAGCAGAAGGTTTCGGATGCCGGAACGGACTCCGTGGGGCTGGGGGTGTAGTAGAATTTCCCTTCGGCGGGCATGCTTTCGGTAAGCGGCACAAGCAGGGGGGATAATTGCGCGCAAAATGCCTGATACGCATGCACGTTCCTGCGTTCGCCTGCATCGTCGCGGAGGAGCAGGGCGAACCGGTTGAGCGGATAGGCTTGCACCAGCCGGTTGATTTGCCATGCCAGATGGCGGGATTCCGCCGGCGGGATGCGTCCGGTCAGGTTGGAGACATTGAACACAATCAGTTCGGAAACCGTGGCGTGGGCGTGCCAGAACGAAGCGGGCACGTCTTCCAGCCTTGCATGGAAAAGGGCTTGTACGGCTTGGTACCCTTCGGCCTGGAACATGCGGCGTGCCGTGTCTTGCATTTCTTCGATGGGGCAAATGCCCAGATAAGCGATGCCGGCATGCGGCAAGCGCCGGCAGGCATCGGCAAAGGCAAGTCCCGAAGCGCCTCCTTCGTAGCTTAAATCGCAGAAGACAACGCGTCCCGACACGTTGCGGACGGCAGGGAAAAGCCAGCTCCCGACGGTTTCATACAGGGCGCGGGCGGCACAATAGCTGCGCCGCATATAATAGTAGGTATAGAGTTGTGTGCGCCGGACGGTGTCACCGGTCGGGCGGAAATCATAGCGTCCGTAGGCGAGAAGTTCGCGGAGGCGGGCGCTTTCGTCCGGCGTGCCGGAGGCAAACGGTTTTCCGATGGTTTGCTCGAATGCCCGGATGAATGCCGGAGAGAGCGGATAATGTCCGGAGTGCAAGTCCCAGTCCGGCGCGAAGTCATGCACCTCGAAGTCTCCTTGGCAAAAGCGTTCCAGCGAGGTCTGGACGTATCCGTTGTGCATGCGGATGTATTCCATCAGCTTGTAGAACGTCAGGTTCGCGCCCAATATTTCCGGGTTTCCGGTAAGGAACAATTGCTTGCGGGCACGGGTAATGGCTACGTTCAGCTTGCGGTCGATGGTATAGTCTCCTTCGCGGAAGGTATTGGCGGCGAGGAAGTTCAGCTGGTTGAAGTCGCGCACCGTAAACGAGTAGACAATCACGTCCCGCTGGCTTCCCTGATAGCGTTCCACCGTATCGATGGAAACCGCCTCCAGCTCCGGTATGCCGAGCCGGGACACTTCCTGGCGTATCATGGCTATCTGGTTCCGGTAGGGCACGATAACCCCCACGGTCTTATGGGCATCGAATTCGGGCCCTGCGAACCGGTGGATGCGTTCCAGCAATACGGCTACGATGCGGGCTTCGTTCGGGTTGGTCTTGTCCGAACGGGTGGTGTCGTCGGGAGCCTCCGAGGCGATGAAAACCATACGCCTTTGCAGCATCAGCTTGTCGAGGTTGTCTTTCGGCTCGACGGGGCGGTAAGGAAGCGTTTCTTCCTGGTGCGGAAGGGGCACGGGTTCCAGCCGCTCCTGCGCGTAAAAGGCATGGTTGGGGAACTCGGCGATGGCAGGGTGCATGCGCCCTTGCTTGCGGAGCACGCTCCGGAACTCCGGAGGGCATTGCCGGTACAGGCGTTCGAAAAGCGAGTTGCGGCAATCCGTCAGCCCGATTCCGAGCAGGAGCGGGTCGGTCACCCGGGCTTCTGCCTCGTTTTGTTGGGCTACGGCGGGCAATTGTTTGTAATCGCCTATCAGTACGAACTTGTCAATCGCGTTTCCCGTTGCGTCTTGTGCCGAGAGGATGCCGATAAGGTCGGGCTCCAGTATCTGGGAGGCTTCGTCGATAATCGCGGTCTGAAAGTGCTTCATGCCGAACAGGTACAGACGCCCGTTGAGGGCGCTGGTGGTTCCTGTGAAGATGCGGGTGCGGGCGATGCGGGCACGGATGTCGCTCAGCTTGGGACAATCCGCCAGGCTGTTCTTCATCAGGTAGGGGACGAAACGCTTGTCGCATGCCATTTCGTTCCCGATGCGGATAAACGGGTGGCGTTCGGCGATGCCCGACTCTGTCAGCATGTGGCAGATTTCGTCTACCGCACGGTTGGTGTAGGACAGCAGCAGAAGGGAGGTTTGCGGGTCGGTCAGGGCTTCTTCTACCATGTAGCGCAGGGCGCACGAGGTCTTTCCCGTTCCCGGAGGGCCTACCAGCAGGAAATAGTCTTTGCTTTGCTTTTCCTTCAGGATGAGCTCGTCGAACCTTCCGTACTCTCCGTTCAGCTTGCGCGAGGGGTCGCGTTCCGGCATGCGTTGGTTCAGCAAGAGCTGCTTCCGGTCGTTGCTTGCCGAGAGGAAGGCATACAGCCCCCGCATGGCGTTGGTGGCGGATACGTCCGACGCGTCATGCTCCAGGGCGAATGTGTCCGCTTCGGTTCCGATGATGTCCTTGTTCTGTTGTCCGTTGCGCAATTGTACGGTAATCCGGTCGGGGCGTATCTCCGCCAGGCTTCCTTTCATCAATATCTCCCGGCGGGCGTCGGGCTGGTCTTGGCAGGGATAAAGGATAACGATGTCTCCGGTGCGGAAATTGGGGAGGAAGTCATCGCCTTGACGGGGGATGCGGAGCGTGATGAGGTCGAATCCTTTTCCCGGCGCGCTCTGCCGCTTGCCGGTGATTTTCAGCCCGGACAGGAGGTTTCCCGACTCAATCTTTTCGGCGGTCGGCGTGTGCCAAAGCCCGGCAAACCCTCTCGACGAATCGTTGTTCCCTCCCGTCTTGCTCAGTATCTGCTCTTTCGACACGAAGGTGAAGAAGCGCTGGAAATAGGCGCGCTCCAGCGGGGTGCCCCGTTTGAGTGGGGCTATCAGCCTGTCCAGCTCCGGCTTTTGGTACATCGTCCATAGCTTGCCCGATTCGCCTTTCTGGTTCAGCATGTCCGTATCGATTTCTTCCATCAGCGGGGAGATGCCGCCTTCGCCCAATGCCATTTCCTCGCATACGATGTAGTTGCGCAGGCGGATGCATTCGCGGAACAGGGTTTCCGAGAAATGCTCCGGCATCAGCCCGTCATCGTATTTCGAGTAGAGCAGGAGGGTTTGCGTGTCGTCGGCTTTCCGTCCGAAGTTGTACATCAGGACGCCCTGGTAAAGCATCATCTGCACATAGTGGTCTTCCTTGTGCCGGCGGTTGTACTCGTCCCGCTTGCCGGCCTTCTGCTCGATAAGGATTTTCAGGTCTTTCTGGAGCATGTCGGCACGTCCCTGCAAGCCGAGCTTTTCGCACACGAACGAGGCCTCGAGCAGGGTGTTCCGCCTGTCGAAGTCCGCCAGGTTGCGGGGCAGGATGTCGTGGACGAACGAACGGATGTTCAGCATCTGCTTTTGTGCCGAGGCATGGAAATCGGCGGCGAGGTCGCAGGTGCAGAACTCCAGTGCCGAAGAAGCGAAGAACTTCTTCAGGGTCTGTGCGTACGACACCGGGGCGTCCGCCTCTTCGTTGATGTAATCGTCCAGGAACTGGCTGGCGAGGTTTCCCAGCAGGATGGGCGACGTATTGGCGCGCGGCTTGATTTTATTGAGGAAGAAGTTAAGCGGATGATGCCCGTACTCGCGGAAGCAAGCCGCCAGCGAGCTGATGTCAATCAGGTAATCGGGATGCGCCACGATGAGTTTCGGGACGTATTCATGGTGTTCGTTGATACGGGCGTCCAAGAGGTTGAGCTGCATGTTTTCCTTGAGCAGTTCGCGGAGGTAGCCCAAGTCGTGGTTGTATCCCCCTTGGAGGTAATCGATGACGATGAACGGGTCCGCTTCGTTGTCCGATGAGGCGTAGATTTTCGTGTCGGTCCAGCTGGACACCACTACGCGCACGTAGGGCACGTAGGTCTGTCCGCCCTCGTGGTACGGGCGGTTTTCGTCCGGGATTTCCGCTTGCAGGCCCGGGGGGATGGGCGCATCGTATGCCAAAGATACGAAGCGCGCCAGGGCACGCAAGTCGTACCGGTAGGCCTCCATGTCGGGCGTGAGCTTCCCGTTTAGGGCTTTCTTGCCGTTCCGGCGCATGGTTTGGATGGCATACCGGTCGGCGGGTGTCATGCGCTTTTCCTTGCATACGAAGTCCAGCCGCGAGAACAGGTTGGAGAAGGAAAGCGTCATTTCCGAGGTCTGCTCATAACACGCCTGTTCCAGCAATTTATAGAGCCGGATGTACTTGTCCGTCAGGTTTTCGGGGCTTGCCGCAGGGCGCCGGTGAATCCGTTCGATTTGCCTGTACAGGTCGAACGCTTGCAGTTCGATGCGCTCCGTCATGTTCAAAGGGTTTCGCCGGGGATGTATTGCAGGCAGTAGGCTTCCTCCAGTTCCGGATAGCTTGCGCGGTACGTGCCGGTCACGTCTTGCCGCATGAAGCGTCCCGGTGCCGTCCCGCTTTCCGTGCCGGGGTCGGACGAATCCGAGAGGGTGAGGTCATATTCCGTCCCGCCGGTCAGTTCGATGTGTATCCGGAGGTCTCCGTTGTCCTGTGCGGTTTGCGTAAAGATGCCGTGCCGTTCGTTGGCGCCTGTCCCGTCCGCATAGAGCGTCACCATGCCTTCCGTATGGCTCTCGTTGGTGTAGGTGAAGACATATTTCCCTCCTGCCTGCACGAACGCGTTGGCTACGATGGCGTGCTGGATGTCGAGGGTTTCGTCTTGCGTAAGCCCTCCGCCCCGCGCGATGCCCGAAACTTCGCTTACCTCGTATGTCGTTTCGGGGTAAGACACGTTCACCTGCAAAGTCGTATGGTTGCCCGCCCGGTCAGAGATGGTCAGCGAGGCGGTTCCCAGTGCTTTCGGGAGGATGGTCAGCTGGTTCCCGTCATACCGGTAGTCTATCTTGTCCGTGTCGGGGGCTTCGATGATGTAGCTTCCGTTCCCGCCTGTGATGTAGAAGCTGACTCCCTCGCTGAAGAGCGGAATCTCCAGGATATTCTCCTCCAGTGAAGGCGTTTCACTCGATACAGAGGTGAGCGTGATGGGCGGATAACCGTCGTCTTTGCACGAAGAAAACGGAAGGGAGGCTATCCCTAACGTAAGGCAAAGCAAGCCTTTCAGTATGTTTTTTTTCATCATGATGGTCATTTTAAATGTTATCAATGAGCCAAAGGTACGATTTTACTCGGATGCGTGCAATGTTCGAAAGTTTTTTTATACTTTGCGCGGGTTAAAATTGTGCATTTCTACATCGCCCGTCCCCGTATTTGCTGACAACTTCGAAAAGATTGAACCTCGCACACCCTGCTCTTTCTTGCCCCGTACATTCTGCAACCTCAAAGAGGTTAGACCCCGCACATTCGGAAACCTCAAAGAGGTTGGACCTCGTACATTCTGCAACCTCGAAGAGGTTGAACTATGCTTAACCGCTGGTGGCTCCCGAAGGGAACACCTGCGGATTATCTCGTCTCCCCCATCTCCCATCGACCTCGAAGGGGTCGAACCTCGCACACCCTGCTCTTTCTTGCCCCGTACATTCTGCAACCTCAAAGAGGTTAGACCCCGCACATTCGGAAACCTCAAAGAGCTTAGACCTTGCACACTCTGCAACCTCGAAGAGGTTGAACTATGCTTAACCGCTGGTGGCTCCCGAAGGGAACACCTGCGGATACTCGTCTCCCCCATCTCCCATCGACCTCGAAGAGGTCGAACCACGCACACCCTGCTCTTTCTTGCCTCGTACACTCTGCAACCTCAAAGAGGTTGAACTATGCTTAACCGCTGGTGGCTCCCGAAGGGAACACCTGCGGATTATCTCGTCTCCCTCTCCTCCATCGACCTCGAAGGGGTCGAACCTCGCACACCCTGCTCTTTCTTGCCTCGTACACTCTGCAACCTCGGAGAGGTTGAACTATGCTTAACCGCTGGTGGCTCCCGAAGGGAACACCTGCGGATACTCGTCTCCCCCATCTCCCATCGACCTCGAAGAGGTCGAACCACGCACACCCTGCTCTTTCTTGCCTCGTACACTCTGCAACCTCGGAGAGGTTGAACTATGCTTAACCGCTGGTGGCTCCCGAAGGGAACACCTGCGGATTATCTCGTCTCCCTCTCCTTCATCGACCTCGAAGGGGTCGAACCACGTTTACTCTGCCAAAAAGAACCGCTCATCCATCTCAATTCCATTCTTACGGACGAGCCTGAGCAACTCTTCACGAAAATCGAACCGCTTATGATGCTCTCTTTGGTTCATGATGTACTGCGTCACTGCGTCCTTCCCGGACATTGAAACCGTAGCGGCGAAGTATGACTTTCCCCAACCGTCGAATCTCGGAAACTTGTCGGCATTCGAGCGCATGAAGGCGCCGGCGGAAAGCTTCAGGTCATGCATGAAAGAAGAAAGGGAAAGCGAAGCAGGCAACTGCACCAACATATGCACGTGGTCTTCCATGCCACCGATACGGTACAGGACTGCCCCTTTCTCCTTGACGAATCCCCAGATGTAACGGTACAGGCCTTCTGCATGACCCGGGCTGATGACCGGCGCACTGCTGCGAGGGCGGAAAACGATGTGGTATATCAGATTGGTATAGCTCATGGGTAATGTGTATAGATAGAACAGAATACAAAGATAGTATAAAATGATGAATCGGAGATGAGGTAATCAGAAGAATGTGGCTGGACATGTGTGGTTCGACCCCTTCGAGGTCGATGGAAGATGGGGAAGGCGAGATAATCCGCAGGTGTTCCCTTCGGGAGCCACCAGCGGTTAAGCATAGTTCAACCTCTCCGAGGTTGCAGAGTGTGCAAGGTCTAAGCTCTTTGAGGTTTCCGAATGTGCGGGGTCTAACCTCTTTGAGGTTGCAGAGTGTGCAAGGCAAGAAAGAACCGGACGTGCGAGGTTCAATCTCTTTTGAGGTTGTCCGTGCAGGCAATGTGGAAATGTACAATTCTAACCCGCGCAAAGTTTAAGAAGCTGCTTTGAATTTATCGTGCGCTGATTTGGGATGAGTTTTTGTAGAGACGCAAAATCTTGCGTCTCTACTATGAGGAAGATAGCGGGCTATCTGACGAAGAACAGGAGCGGAAAGGACCAAAAAATCGCCCAAAGCACACACGAAAACGGATACATCAAGCCAAGAAAAACTTTTTGGAGAAATTCAAAACAGTTTTTAAACAATTCTGACAATTGTTGTCGGTTTAGCCATACCGTTTCATCGTCCAGCCGTACTTCCAGTTTGATTTCTTCGTTTGGCTGGTATAAAATGATTTCTCCGTATCCTTCCGTCATGTTTCCCTGGTTTTATTAAAGTTTGTAATCCCAAAGATACAGATTATTCTTCACTTATCGTATAATCTCCCGCTTTTTCCGTTATCACCTGCTGGAGGGTTTCTACCGGAAGCGCTTTTCCTTTGGCATAGACAAGCGTTGCCACGGGCGGCTCCAAGGTCACTTGCGCCTTTACGCCTTCTATCGAGTTCAGCGCTTTTTCCACGTATGTGCGGCAATGGTTGCACATCATGCCTTCTACCCGGTAGGTGCGGCTCGCGGGGGCGGGTTGAGGCCCGCTGGGGGCAAGAGCCTGAGGGGCATCCGATTCCGGTTCCGTAAGCGGAGCCGGGGCAGGCGCTTCCGGTTTCCCGATGCGTTTCTTCCGCAGGCGGAGGCTGTTGGTCACGACGCTCACGCTGCTCATCGCCATGGCGGCTCCGGCTATCATGGGGTTGAGCAGGAAGCCGTTTATCGGGTAAAGGATGCCCGCGGCGACAGGTACGCCTATCAGGTTGTAGATGAACGCCCAGAACAGGTTCTGGCGGATGGTGCGTGTGGTGAATACCGAGAGCCGGATGGCATCGGCTATCTTGCTGAGGTCGGAAGAGATTAGCGTCATCTTCGCCACATCCATGGCGAGGTCGCTTCCTTGTCCCATGGCGATGCTCAGGTCGGCTTGTGCCAGGGCGGAGCTGTCGTTGATGCCGTCGCCTGCCATCGCCACGTGTCGCCCTTCCGCCTGCAATTGCCTGATGGCTTCCGCCTTATGCTGGGGCAGCATTTCGGCGCGGTATTCTTTGATGCCTGCCTGTGCGGCTATGGCTTTCGCCGTGGCTGCATTGTCTCCGGTCAGCATCAGGACGGTCAGCCCCCGTTTTTGCAAGGCTTCGATAGCGGGTCTCGAAGTCGGCTTGATGCGGTCGGCAATGGCGAATACGCCCAGGGCGGTTTCGGCGTCGGAAAACCAGATGACGGTCTTGGCTTCGGAAGCGAATGCCCTGGCTCGGTCTTGCAGCCGGGCAGGAACCGCGATGCGGTTTTCGGTGAGCAGGCGGAGGCTCCCGGCATAGAATGTCTTGCCGTCAGACTCGCCTTTGATTCCTTGCCCCGTCAGGCTTTCCGCGTTTTCGATAAGGATGTGTGCAGGGATGTCGGGAAGGTCTTCGGCATAGCGCACGACCGCGCTTGCCAACGGGTGTTCGGAGCATCTTTCCAAGGCATAGAACACGGCTTGCAGGCGCTTGTCCTCCGTGTCCCATACGGCATCGGTCACCACGGGCTTCCCTTCGGTGATGGTGCCGGTCTTGTCCAATACGATGGTGTCTATCTTACGGGCTGTCTCCAGGCTCTCGGCGTCTTTGATGAGGATGCCCTGCTCGGCTCCCTTGCCGATGCCCACCATGATGGCGGTCGGCGTGGCAAGCCCCAAGGCGCAAGGGCAGGCGATAATCAATACCGTCACGGCGGAGAGCAGCCCGTGGGTAAATCCGTTTTCGGGGGAAAGGGCCAGCCATAAGACGAAGGTAAGCAAGGCGGTGCCCATGATGGCGGGTACGAAGATGCCCGCAATCTTGTCCACCAGCTTCTGTACCGGGGCTTTGCTTCCTTGCGCGTCTTGCACCATGCGGATGATGTGTGCCAGCAGGGTGTCGGCCCCCACTTTCTCGGCACGGAAGCAGAAGCTGCCCTTTTGGTTGATGGTGCCCGCGTAAACCTCGTCGGGGGCTTGTTTCAATACCGGCACCGGCTCGCCGCTCAACATGCTTTCGTCTACGTACGAATGGCCTTCGCTCACCCGTCCGTCCACCGCGATGCGTTCTCCCGGCTTTACCGCCAGCATATCGCCCGGCACGACCTGCCCGATTTCCGTTTCTTCCCATTCGCCTTCCGCGTTCAGGCGGGTGACGGTGCGGGGCTGAAGCCCCATCAGCTTCTTGATAGAATCGGAAGTGCGTCCCTTGGCACGTTCTTCCAAGGTGCGTCCCAACAGGATAAAGGCGATAATGACGCTCGCCGCCTCGAAATAGACATGAGGGGTGACGCCGCGCTCCAGCCAGAATTCAGGGAAAAACAGGTTGAACAGGCTGAACAGGTAAGCGATGCCGGTGCTGTTTGCCACCAGCGTGTCCATATTGGCGGAGCGGTGCTTCAGCTGCTTCCAGGCGTTGATGTAAAACCCTCTCCCCAGCCAGAATACCACGGGAGTGGAGAGAATCCACATCGTCCAGCCGGCGTAGGGCATATCCATAAAGAACATCCCGATGACGGCAACGGGCAAGGCCAGGGCAATGGCGCAAAGGGTGCGGAAGCGCAAGTCGCGGTAGCGCCGGGTATGGGCGTCTTCGGCGATTTGCGCACTGTCTTTTCCGGTGTCGGTCACAAGGTCGTATCCCGCATCCTGAACGGCTTTCCGCAAGGCTCCGGGCGAGCATTGCGAAGCGTCGTATTCCACCGTAGCGGTCGCCGCGGCATAATTCACGCTTGCCGTGCATACGCCCGGCTGGCGGTTTAAGGTCTTGTCTACCCGTGCGGCACAAGCGGCGCAGCTCATGCCCAATACGGGGAATGTCTGTTTCTGGATAGCAGATGGGTTCATATCGGTTCGTGTTTTAGTTTTCGGGTGCAAAGTTAGCAACCCTCTGCGATATCCTTTTATATAATTATGGATATAATTTATAAATGAAGAACCTTTTTAATGAAGAGCTAAGAATGAAGAATCGCCCGCATGGAAATTCTTCATTCTTCATTCATCATTTAAATACACGAGGTCACGCCCAAGGTCGTCCCGATAGCGGTCAGAATCGTAATCAATGTCTGGATAATAATCCCCCAAATGTTTTTCTTTTCCATAGTTTTTAGTTTTTGAGTTTGTGAGTTTTTTTGAAACGCAGATTTTCGCAGATTAACGCAGATTATTTTACTCTTTTTTTGTCATGCTGAACGAAGTGAAGCATCTCGTAATCATCCACTTGGCGTATCCGAGATCCTTCACATTCGTTCAGGATGACATGGAAGGTCTGCACGTTTATATTCTAAAAAAATTAATCCGCGAAAATCTGCGTTAATCCGCGTTTCAACGTTTGTGAGTTTTTTTGAAACGCAGATTTTCGCAGATTAACACAGATTATTTTACTCTTTTTTGTCATGCTGAACGAAGTGAAGCATCTCGTAATCATCCACTTGGTGTATCCGAGATCCTTCACATTCGTTCAGGATGACATGGAAGGTCTGCACGTTTATATTCTAAAAAAATTAATCCGCGAAAATCTGCGTTAATCCGCGTTTCAAAAAAAAGTTACACGCCCGGCTCCGATGCGGCAGGCTTGCGTTTCGCCGCTTCGAGGTCCACGGTAGTCTCGCCCGCCTTCTCCGCCTTCAGCGTAGCCGCCTGCGCCAAACGGCTTGCCACGGGGTTGAACTGCGCCCGGCTGATAAGCCCCTCGAAGTCCGTTCCGGGCGTGAAAATCACGTTGATGCCCGTGATGTTCGCCGCCGTGAACTCTTCCATCGTTTCCGCGCCCGCCGACGAGAGCGAAATCCAGAAGTCGCCCAGCGCGCCCAGCTGCACCTTGTTGCCGTTCAGGAGCATTTCCACCAGGCACTCGCACATGTCGAGCACCACGCCCTGCACCGTGCCGCGCGAATACACCCCGTTGTGGTCGGCAATGTGTTTCACAAACTTGTCAAAGGTCATCGACTCGCTCATCTGAGCACGTGCATACGCTTTTTCGCTCGCTTCCTCGTCCAACGGGTTGCGCATCATGTAGACAGAATAGTTAATCATAGTAGTTTAGTTTTAAGTTGGTTAGTTTTTAAGGTTGTTAGTTTTTTACCACAGATTACACCGATTAATGAATAACGAAGGATGTTGCCGTTGCCAATTATTAATTATTAATTGTTAATTATTAATTGATAAAATCTGTGGTGAAAACCTTACGATGCAAAGGTACGCAATCCCCTCCACATGGCAATGGATTTGAAACGGGTGAGTGTAAAAATCTGTTAATGGTGTGCATTTTGCTTTATATATCGCTGTAAATGAGGAATATAACAGGGTGGAAAATCGCGTCTTCATAGCTTCTTACACCGTTCGTTCATGGCGCTGGGCGGATGCGCGGGCGGATGCAACCATATCCGTTGCGGCACGCCCTTATGTGCATCAGGATATGCATATATATGCATTTCTTATGTGTTTTTATGTATGTTCGAATCTAACATCTAACAATATAACAATATAACAATAACAAAATGAACAGGAGCAAAAAAGGAAGATACAACCATATAACATATATATATTATATATATATATTTATATATATATAATATATATATGTTATATCTATCACTTTCTTTAAGTGGCGTTCGAAATCGAAAAAACTTATTGTTATATTGTTATATTGTTAGATGTTAGATTTTTCCGGACGGTCATTTATGTTCTACAACAACAACCCCTTGAAAAAGTACCCGTATCATTCCCTGTATGAATTTTTTTTATTATTTTTCGGTTATAATTAATTATTAACCAATATATTAAAAATATCAATGAAGAAACAAAACAAACAAGCAGGAGAGTTCCAAGAAGACGAAGCGTGCGGAGAGCAGCCGGTCCTGCTCCCCTCGAATGCAACAAACGAGTGTAGAACGATTCCGGTGCAGATGGTGCAGAAGCTTGCCGACATGCTGATTGACACGAAAGCCGCCAAAGAAGAAGCCGTCCGCGAGAGCGAACGCTACCGGAAGGAGAATGCCGACCTTGCCCGCCGGCTGGAGCAAAGCGAATGGGAAAAAGAACAGATACGCGCCGAATGCCAGGCGATAAAGCGCGCCTCGGCGCTCTACCTTGCCGAACGGCTCGCACCGTCTCCGCCCCAGCAGGCGGCAGAGAGTCCCGGCATGCCCGACGGCACGGAGAGCGCCGAGGCGCCTCTTTCCGAAATGGAGGGGAAGATAAACCGCGCCATCGCCGTGATGCAGGAAGAGCGGGTCTTCAAGTTCGCCTACGACTACGTGTGGGTGATGCTGGTGATGAACCAGACGGCAGGCATGCCGCATTTCGAGTCCACCCCGTCGTTCCATTGCTTCCTCGGCCGCATCGGCGTGAAGGAGATGCCCACACTGGCAAGCCTGAAGAAGAAAGCCGCTACGGCACGCCGCCTTCACCCCGGCTGGACGTTCGCCGACACCGCCGACGTCAACGAGACGCGCCGCCGCAACAACGTGGCAAGCCGCTTCCTGAGCCTCGTGCGGAAAGCTGCGTGATAATGTGTTAATGTGAGAATGTGGGAATGTGCTAATATGCGAATGTGTCAATGTGGCAATGTGATAATGTGCCAATGTGAAATGAAGTAACGAGCACATTAGCACATTGTTTATTAGCACATTATTTATTAGCACATTGTTTATTGTCAATTGAAAGAGGGGGTAAGCTCGATATTCAGCGCATGGGCGATGCGGAAGAAACTGGAAAGCTGCATGTCTACTTCCCCTTTCTCCACACGGGCGATGTAGCTTTGTTCCTTGCCGATTTTCTGCGCAAGCTGCTTTTGCGTCATCTTCAGCTCCTTGCGGCGGTTACGGAGTATTTCCCCGTAATACCATGCCATCGCTTTTTCGTGAAACTCCGCCCGCGAAAGAGTTCCTTCTTTCCCGTATTCCTCATCCAGCAGCTGGTCGGCCGTCTTGAGCTTCGCCAATTTCGATTCGTCTAACTTTATCATAATTCCAAGTCTTTTAATATCCGTCTTGCTTTGGCTATCTGTTTCTGGTAGTCTTTCGACGACTTTTTCAGAAATCCGTTAAGCAAAATTATCTTTGTCGATAAAATGATGTTTTCGTTATCCACCGCAAACAATACCGTCCGGTATTCGTTGTAGCCCACAGAAACACGCATTTCGTATAAGTCTGTGCCCTCAAGGCGTTTTACGTATTTCACCGGCAGGGCATATACACTTTTAATGACTTCAAATGTGTACTTGAATTTAGTCTTTACCCGTTCGTCCAATGTTTCGTAAAACTCATCGAATTCCAGCGTTCTGTACAGGGTACGCATACTTGTCCTTTTGTGCGCAAATATAACTAATTAGTTATATTCAGCCAAGGATTTTCCTCTAAAAAGCGGTTTAATCCCTTCATTTTCTCCGAATTTCTATGAACGTCCCGGCGGCAAATGATTTACAGCACCCGGAGCGACAAGGGCTTTCCGCTTTCTCTTTCCCTCTCCAGCCAAGCGGTATGCCTGTTCCCGTCTGCGCTTATCACGCAAGGCATGTAAACCTTATCTTTCTTTTCTCCCTCATCTTCGGGGTTTTCTCCCCACACAATCTGTCCGGGACTTATCTGCCTTAAATCTTCATCAATATAAGCGCAATACAATAGTTCTTCGATGCGGCTCACGGGCGGCTCTTCCAGTGTCGCTTTCAGCAACTCGATGGTTTCTTCCGGCAAGAGCCGGATGTTTGGTTTGTTTTCTGTTGTTTTCTTCATGGTAAAATTGATTATAAACCTCATTTATATAAACGCATAAATTCCGAAAAGTACATAAATAAAGTGTTAAAAAATGTAGGTGTTGTGGCGGAAAGTCTAATGAGGCAAGATGCGGACATTCATAAAAATTTAAAGACTCTGTGTCCTCTGTGGTGAAAAAAAAGCGTATTTTAATTCTGCTTAAAGCATGAAAGAAAAAAACTGACAAATTTATTTGTATTTGTTTAAATTTATGTTACATTTGCGGAATATGAAAGCTTGTGATAACTTTAAATGAATGTAGCATGATTTTTTATTTTGATTCGAGAAAAATCCGTATACGTGCGGTGCGCGTGTTTATGCCGGTGTTTTTGCTTGCCTTATGTGCTTGCGGAGGCGGAGACGAGCCGTCCGGAGAAGAGGCAGAGCAAGAGTTTTTACGTATTCCCTCATCGGAAATGACCCAGTCGTTCCCGTACGAAGGGGGCAGCGCCTCGATTGTTTTCTCCTCGTCTGATGCCTGGACGGCAGAGGTGTCGGCAGGGGTAGAATGGATGCATGTTTCGCCCGGGCAGGGAGAAATGGGAGACAATTGCACGATTGAGTTATCGGTAGACAAGAACGAAGCGAGCGACCCGCGTGCCGCGATGGTGACCATCCGGAGCGGAAGTTTCAGCGAGACGGTAACGGTCACTCAGGACGCATGGCTGCTCGTGCCCGGAAGCGACGGCCCGGACGATATGCCGGTTGAGCCTTGGTGATTTTTTATTTGGTATCCATTAAAATGAATAGAGTATGAAAAGACTGGTGAATTACATAGGCATCCTGCTGCTGGTGTGGGCGGCATGCGGCTGTACGGACGAACAGATTGTCGGCAATGCCGGAGCGGAATTGCGTGTGACAGGAAAAATAGATACACCTTCTTCCTCGCGGACATCCTATGCCGTGGGCGAAGAAGCCGTGACCGTATCGTGGGCGGCAGGAGACCGTATCGGGCTGTTTTCGGAAAGCCAGCCCGCGGCAATGGCTTATCAGGCGGCTTCGGCAGGGAAGCAAACCGATTTTATGCCGGAAAGCACCCGCCTGAAACGGGAAGAAGGGACGGAGGTTTACGCCTATTATCCATACGATTATAATACGGACATAGCCTTTCCGAAAGCGCGCCTTCCTTATCTGTTCGGGCAAAATTACAACGGAGGCTTGCCCGATCCGAATGCGGATTTCATGTATGCGAAGGGTGAAATCAGGAACGATATGTTGAGTTTGGATTTTGCTCACTTGTTTGCATTCCTGAAAGTGAATATCCGGACGGAACTCTTGCAGGGTGCCGCAGGCTTGCGCGTCCTTTCGGATGAACCCATCGGATTCATGGGCGTAGGCGATGCAAACAATCCTGCTTATTATGATTTGGAAGCAGACAGCCTTATTGCGGAAAAATATAACTATCTGTGGTATAGCATTCCGCAGGAGGTCTTGAGTACGCAAGAAGTGGTCACTTGCTTTATCGCTGTATTGCCTACTTCGGAACAAAATACCGTTTCGTTTTTTATTTGGGACGAAAACGGCTATAGCGATAAGGGTTTAATCGAAAAGAAAGCCCCCGAAGGGGGGTTCCAAGCCGGACATGTGTACGATTTATCGGTCAACGAAAACGAGTTCGACAAAATACTCCAGCAAGAGCGGGAAGCCTTGATTGCTTTTTACGAAGCTACAGGCGGGGACAATTGGACAGACAATACGAACTGGTGCAGCGACAAGCCGTTGAGCGAATGGTATGGGGTATACATGTGGGACGGACGTGTCAAAAATATAATTTTAACGGATAATAACCTGACCGGACAAATTCCTGAACAATTTGGAGATCTTACCGGATTGGAATATTTGTATCTTTCATCTAACAAGCTTGAAGGGAATATTCCGGAAAGTTTAGGCAATCTGGCTTATTTGCATGATGTGCAGTTGAACAACAATAATTTGAGCGGAAACCTGCCTGCTTCGATGGCAAATCTGAATGAACTGGAATTTATCAACTTATGCGGAAACAAACTGAACGGCACCATTCCGGATGAAATCATAGCGAGCGATTGGTGGAACCGGATAGGGTATGATGCAATCGTTTACCAGCAGGGAGGAAATAAGCTGACCTTCCCCATGTATGAATCGTCCGATTACTCGATGGATGGGACAACGTTCACTTTACAAGAGCATACAGCAGGCAAAGGACTGAAAGTGGTGATTTTGGGCGAGGCTTATTCCGACCGCCTGATAGCCGACGGGACATACCGGAGGGATGCGGAAATGGCAATGGAAGCTTTCTTCTCGAAAGAACCTTACACTTCTTTCCGCGATTATTTCGATGTATATGCCGTTAATGTGGTTTCGCGCAACGAAGTAATAGGCGAGAATACGGCATTCCAGACTTCTTATGAGTTTGAGCGGAATACGTTCGAAACCGACCCCACAATAGCGATTGACTATATTAGCAAAATGCAGGAAACAAATTATTCGGCGGCACATGTCACATCGATGATTCTGATGAAGACAAAAGCTCCTTTCCGTTCGAATAACTGGTCATATAGTGACGACTTTTCGGCTGCTTTCTGCCAAAACAATAGCGATGATCCGGAAAGCCTGAAAAGTTTGATACACCACGAAGCCTGCGGACATGGATTCGGAAAACTGGATGATGAATATGTCGAGTTTGAAGGGACTTATCCTTATCCGGAAGCAATACGTTCACTTCATACGATAAACGAGTCGATGAACGTGGATGTAACCAACGACCCGAATGAAATTGTCTGGAGCTATTTCCTGACCGACATGCGTTACGAGAAAGAGAAAATCGGCATTTACGAAGGTGCCATTTACTACCCGAAAGGAGCCTACCGGGCTACGGAAACCAGCATCATGCTTGGCAATACCGGCAGGTTCAACGCTCCGAGCCGGCAGAGCATTTACCGGCGCATCATGGAGAAATCCGGCGGAGTGTATAGCTTTGAGGCTTTCTTGGAATACGATGAAATCAACCGCCGGCAGATAGAGATTGAAGGTGCAAGCCGTGCCGGAGCCGTAGAGAAAGGCACTATCGGATTGCCGCCCGTAAGGTTCGACTATCCTTCCAGCGAGGCGAAAACACGTTGGAAGCAAAAGAAAGGAGTAAATGTACCGCTTCGCTGATAGCATATTCTTGTAAAATGCTTTTGACAGGACGGGGAAGAAATTTTTCTTCTCCGTCTTTTTTTTTGCCTTTTCTTCTCCGGAAATTTCCCCGAAACCGTCCATTCTTCCCCGCCGGATTCCCCGAAGTCCGAAAACTATTTCACAGGTCGTGGCATGCCCTTACCTTTGCTTCTGTAACAAGCAAGGGATTAGGTAATTAAAACTAAAGAAACGTATGAGAGGATTTTTCAAAATTGATGAATGCGGAGAAACCTGCACCGTGCGCGACGAAACGACACGGGGAACGATAGACAAGCGTGTGGTGAAGATGCACGACTGGCTCAAAGAAGGGGCAGAGCCGTTCGCGGCTACCCTGTTCGGGACGCTGGCGCAAACCGGCATCGGCAAGGGCGATATTATCTACGGCGAACTGCTGCTGAAGGTGCAGGGCGAGGCGACTTTCGCCACACTGCTCTACGTGGTGAAAATCGGACACGAGGAAAGTTCACCACAGATTACACAGATTTAATTAATAATTAATAATTAACAATTAATAATTAACAATTAACGATTCGCCACAGGGAAACACAGAAGAAATAAAATTTAAAAATCTGTGTAATCTGTGGTGAGAAAAACAAAACGGAACATGGAAAAATTAGTGACAATCATCGGCCAGCTTCCGCTGGCGTCGCGCCCCTATACGGCGCAGGACGGAACGCAGAAGGTATTCAACTCGCGTGGGTTTATCCTCAGTGACGGGATAGACGAATTTTACGCCGAAATGACGGGCGACATGGCGGTGGCGGCTGGCGAATACGACCGCACGGTGTGGCACAAGATGCAGGGCTACATGCGCCAGCGTTCGTTCCAAGACAAGAACGGGGTGACACGGTATGAGAACCAAATCTTTATCACGAAGCTGATTTAGGTTTTCACCACAGATTACACAGATTTTTTAATTAATTATTCATTCACCACAGAGGACACAGAGGAAATAAATTGATTAATCTGTGTAATCTGTGGTGAGAAAAACACACAAACATGGAAAACATGATATTCAAAAGCAAGGAGTTCGGCGAAATCCGGACGGTGACCGATGAGAAGGGCGAGCCTTGGTTCTGCCTGATGGATGTATGCAAGGCGTTGGAACTTCAAACCAAATTTGTAAAAATGAGATTAAGAGATGAGGTTGTTTCAAACAACCTCATCTCCGACACCATCGGAAGAAAGCAAAAAGCGTTGTTCGTCAACGAGGACGGGCTGTACGACGTGATACTCGAAAGCCGCAAGCCCGAGGCGAGGGCGTTCCGGCGGTGGGTGACGGGCGAGGTGCTTCCCGCCATCCGCAAGCACGGGGGCTACATGGCGGTGCGGGCGAACGAGCCGGACGAGGTAATCCTTTCGCGTGCGCTGCTCATCATGCAGAAGGCATTGGAGCGCAGGGACAAGCGGATTGCGGAACTGGAGCCGAGGGCGGCGTATGCCGATGAGGTGATAGACTCGGTATCGTGCATGACCACCACGCAGGTAGCCAAGGGCTTGGGCATGACCGCCATTGAGCTGAACCGCCGCCTGTGCCGGCTGGGCATCCAGTATTGCCAGAGCGGACAGTACCTGCTCTACGCCGGCTATGCCCGGCAGGGGTATGCGCAGAACCGCACGTACATGTACCGCGACGCGGAGGGCGAAACGCATACACGGGCGTACCTGGTGTGGACGGAACGCGGACGGGAATTCATTCATTCGCTGCTGGACAGGCTCACCACAGATTACACGGATTTAAATAATTGATTACCCCTACGGTAAACTTAACACAAAGACTTATGAATATAACATTGCAGATTTCGGACGCCGCATACCAGCGGCTGGTTTCCACGGGAAGCCGAATCCAAGGGACTATCGGGCTGATTAACCCGACGGAAGGTAATTTTTCGGAACATCGCAAGGGACAGGCGAAGCCGGGCACACGAAGCATCAAATTACGCCACGGAAGGGCTTCGGTGGGCGACACGCAGGTACGCCTGACGCTCCGCATCGGGCTGGACGAAGTGGACGTAATCCCCTCGCAGGTGATTGAGAACGAAAGCAAGGAGGCGAGCGCGTTCATCGAAGGGATGTATGACGATGTTTTCGGATACTGATTGATTGGTTGGTTGAAACGCAGATTAACGCGGATTTTCGCGGATTAATTTTTTAGAATAAAAACATGCAGACTTTCCATTGTCATCCTGAACGAATGTGAAGGATCTCGGATACGCCAAGTGGATGATTACGAGATGCTTCACTTCGTTCAGCATGACAATGGAAGAGTAAAATAATCTGTGTTAATCTGCGAAAATCTGCGTTTCAAAAAAAACTCACAAACCTAAAAACTTAAAAACTTATGTTCGGAATATCAAATAATGTACGTTGCCGGGAGGTGCGCGAATGCACGCCCGAGCTGTTTTGGAAAGCGGTACGCTCGCCGCAGGTCGCTGATATCTGTGCGCAGATAGCGGACGGATTAGAGAAAGTTCGTCGGGGAGAAATGGTAAAAGAAGATTACGAGACCTTGAAGGCGGGACTGAAGAAAAGGCTTCCGATTTTTACGCCACACGCCACGTTCCGGAACGGGCGGAGATTGAATGCGGATGCGGTGCCTTCGGGGCTTTCGATGTACGACATCGACCATTTGCCCAATCCGCGCGAGTATTGGGTGGAGAAAAGTCAGGAATTGAGCGTGAAGGATGTGCTTCGGTTTGTAGTGCTGGCGCACATTACGCCCAGTACCGAGGGATTGCGGTTGTTCTTTATTATCCCGCAAGGCATGGATTTGGCAGGGGCGCAAAAGTGGATGTCGGAGCAGCTGGGGGACGCGAATTATGACCAGAGCGTGAAGGACTTGGCACGGTCTTCGTTCGTGGTGCCGGAGGATTATATTATCTATGTGGATGAGGAAAGACTTTTTAAGAATGAAGAATCTCCTTGTCACGCTGGATTGTCCGATGATAATCGTAGGGGCGTATCGCATACGCCCGAATGCGTCAACGAAAACGCCAGCGGTGATGCGCATGTGGATGATAAAGCGGATGTTTCCGGGCGTATGCAATACGCCCCTACGGAGATGGCTTTCAAGGGCATCCCGTATGCCGACATCATCGCCCGTTGGTTTGCGCTTACGGGAGGCGAGCCGGTGCAGGGAGAGCGCAACGACAAGCTGCACCGGCTGGCTTCGCATTTGCGCTACATTACGGATAATAACGAGGAAATTCTTTTACAGATTATGCCGAGGTATGGGCTGGGCGAAGAAGAAATGAAAGGGCTGATTCATTCGGCTTGTTCGGCTAAGTGGTTTACAATGCCGAAATTAATGGGGGAAGCTATATCCCTTTGTCATCCTGAATACCCTCCTTGTCATCCTGAACGAAGTGAAGGATCTCGTGTACGTCAAGTGGGTGATAACGAGATTCTTCGCTACGCTCAGAATGACAATAGTGGAGTGAATGAAAATAGGGAGATAACACCGCCTGAATTGCCGAAAAAGCTGCCCAAACTTATCGGGCTTCTTGTGAGCCGCACTCCCGACGTGTACAAGCCTGCCGTGGCTCATGCGGTGTTTCCACCGCTCGCAACACACCTGCATAAGGTAAGATTTAAGTACATCGACAACGTGGAGCATGAAGCCACGCTGATGAACGTACTCATGGCAGGTACGGGTGCCGGAAAGGACTGTATCTCGGAGCCGATAAACCGCATCATGGCGGACATCCGGCGCAGGGACGAAGAAAACTTGCGCAGGGAAAGGGAATGGAAGAACGAGGTGAACTCGAAAGGCTCGAACAAAGACAAGAGGCAGCGTCCCGAGGGGCTTGTGATTCAGGAAATTGATGCGGATATGACCAATCCGGCATTTGTACTCCGCACCGCCGAAGCAGAAGGGCATTTCCTCTATACGAAGCTGAACGAGATTGACCAGTTTGATGCGCTAAAGGGAAGCGGCAGGACGAACCAGCAGTTCCAGATTATGTGCCTGGCTTTCGACCCGGGAAACCGCTACGGACAAACCCGTGTGGGGACGCAGAGTATCACCGAGAAAGTGACCATCCGGTTTAACTGGAATGCCGCTACAACGATTCTCAAAGGAAAACGGTATTTCTCGCGTGTGCTGACGGACGGGCCTATCTCGCGCATCAATTTCTGTACGATTCCGGAGCGTGAGATTGGGGCGGACATGCCGGTGTATGGCACGTATGATGCGGCGTTCGATGAAGAGTTGAGACCTTACATCGAAAACCTGAACCGTGCCACGGGGCTGGTGGATTGCCCGCAGGCTTTCCGGCTGGCGGAAAAGATGCGGAAGGAAAACGCCGAGTTCGCCACGCTCTCGCAAAGCCGGGTGTATGAGAACCTTTCGTTCCGCGCCAATGTGATTGCGTACTTAAAGGCTTGCGTGCTCTACGTGGCGAACGGGGAGAAATGGGACAAAAGCATTGAAGACTTCGTGCGCTGGAGTTTCCAGTACGACATGTGGTGCAAGATGGAGTTTTTCGGGGCAGCGATAGAGGAGGCAATGAACATGCCTGTGCCCGATAACACGCGCGGACGGCGCAATCTGTTGGAACTTTTGCCCGATGAATTTACTTATGAAGATGCGGTAAGAATAAGGCAAATGGAAGGAATGAATGTTGCAGGTACCCGACAGATGTTGTATCAATGGGTGTACAGACATTACGTCGTAAAACAACCCAATCTAACATCTAACAATCTAACATCTAACAATTACAAAAAACTAAAATTCAGGAGCGATGGAATTAACCTTAAACCGGATTGTGAAAGATAAAGCCTATACATTAGGCAAGTTATTGGTGGACGGAGAGGAGTTTTGCCATACCTTAGAGCCTCGTTGGCGAAGTCCCGAAGCCCGTAAGGTGCCGGGGCGCACGGCAATCCCCGCAGGGCGTTATCCGGTGGTGATTACCCTGTCTCCTAAATTTAAGCAATGGTTGCCCCTGCTGCTCCATGTTCCTAATTTTGAGGGCATCCGCATCCATGCGGGCAATACCGTAAAAGATACGAAGGGGTGTATTTTGGTGGGCGAGAATACGGAAAAGGGTGTATTATCGGATTCCCGGCTTTGGGTGGACAGGCTGAAACAGAGGATAGTGGACGCGAAAGAACGGGGCGAAGGCGTGTGGATTACGGTTGACAATTGACAATTGCCTTGCGGACGTTTGTCATGCCAGTTTATAATCCGGCGTGACAAACGTATCGCATACGCCCCTACATGGGGATGTCTGCATTTTATGGATATGATTTATCCCAGGGGGGCATGAAAAACATGCTTTTTTTCGGATTCAGAGAAAAAGGACACTAATTCTGACATATAAAAGGAAAATAGCAGGAAGAGTTTCTCGTGTTTTTTCTGTTTTTTATTTACCTTTGTTCTTCATAACAAGTTTTTAAACATAAGGTGTATGAGCAAAGTAGTAATTAATTCGTACGAAGAATTTGAGAGATTGTTAGGCCAGCAAATCGGCGTGTCCGATTGGCTGGAAGTGACGCAAGAGCGTATCAACCAGTTTGCCGACGCTACGCTGGATCATCAATGGATTCATGTGGACGTGGAACGTGCGAAAACGGAAAGCCCTTTCAAGAGCACCATTGTACACGGTTATCTGACCCTTTCCCTGCTTCCGTATTTCTGGAATCAGATTATCGAAGTGAACAACCTGAAGATGATGGTAAACTATGGGATGGACAAGATGCGTTTCGGTCAGGCTGTATTGTCGGGGCAACGCATCCGCATGACGGCTGAACTCCATTCGCTGGTCAACTTGCGCGGCACGGCAAAGGCTGAAATTAAGTTCTTCATCGAAATCGAGGGACAGAAGAAGAAAGCCTTGGAAGGCATCGCCACGTTCTTGTATTATTTCTGTTGAAAAAAATGAGGACACGAAGGCACATCCTTTTTCGTCTTTAAGGATGCCTTTGTGTTCCCGTTTCTTATTTTTTCTCTGAATACTATGAAAAGGCTTTTGATCTTCTTGTTGTTTGTCTGTTTGACGTTTGTGTTTGTCGGGGCGCAAGGTTTATTGAGTATCAAGCATTATTCTTCGCGTGACGGCTTGTCGCAAAACATGGTGCAAAGCGTGTTGCAAGATGCGGACGGGTTTATTTGGATGGCAACGTGGAACGGCTTGGAGAAATTCGATGGTTATTCGTTTACGAATTATAAGTCTTATCCGACTGATAAAGTGAGGCTCAAACATAATCGTTTGCTTTGCGCAGCAGTGGGAGGGAAGCATACCCTTTTGTGTCAAAGCTATGACCATAGTTTGTATGTGTTTGACACTCAAAAGGAATGTTTTGAAGATATTTATGTGGGTAATCCTGAGGTGAAGCGTTGCCAGAATGCAGTTGAAATGTGTTCGGTCGGGAATGGGATTGTTTGGGTGTTAAGTGAGACGAACGAGCTTTGGCGGATTGATTGCGAGCATTATGCGGAAAAAGGAGGCATCACTTATTTTGACCATTTTGTCCGTACAGGGGATGTAGGCTATTTTGAGGCCTTGTCGGATGACGCTGGACATGAATGGGTGTTAACCGACAAAGGATATTTTGTTTATGGAAATCCGTCCATAAAAGGGAATGTGGGAATCATTCAGACTGTAAAAGCAGGAGGCAAGTTATTCTTTATTAATGAAGAAAAGCGGTTGATGACATATTCCGACACGGATCAGGCGATGTGTGATGTGGAATTGCCGGAGCGTTTAGGAGCGGTGAATTGGTTGCTTTTGTTGGACGGCGGACACTTGGGAATCATATCTCAGCGGGGATTTACGGTCTATGGTCCGGAAAAAGGAAATACCGTTTCTTGTTTTATAGACGAAGCGCAGGAGATTCTGCATCCTATAACCGCTTTTCAAGACTCGAAAGGGGATATCTGGCTTCAAAGCGGAAGAAAGCATGTTGTGCATATCGATGTTGCGTCGGGGCGGTTTTCTTACATTGATTATCTTCATGTGAAAGGGAAAAATGTTCCTTGTTTTATGTTGGAAGATGAACATGGAGGCATTTGGGCTTACCCGCCCGATGGCGTGTTTTCGTATTACCATCCGGACAAGCATGTCTTTGAGCAAGGTTGTGTGGTGAACAATGCCATTAAGGAAGTGTATAATGGAGTGAATAAGAACTATTACATCGATAATCATAAAAATGTGTGGCTTTGTCAGGATTCGGGCATAGACTGCATTATGTTTTCAGATTGGAATTTTGATTATATCCATACGCTTGACCGAAGCGTGGTGAGGGGATTGTATATTGACCGTTCGGAAAGGCTCTGGGTAGCTGATAAAGGCAATGTGGTGCAAGTCTATGATAAAGAGAGGGCTTATTGCGGAAATTTGAGTCCTGACGGAAAATTGGTGAAAGACCATTCGGTCAAGTTCGGTGAAAATGTTTATGCTTTCTTCGAGGATAATAAAGGCAATCTGTGGATGGGTACACGTGAGAACGGTCTTTTTATCGGCATGCCGGATGGGAGAGGGAAATACCGTTTCAAGCATTATAAGCAAGGGCAGAATAGCGGACTGAATTGCAATGCTGTTTATCAGATAGCGCAGGACGCTTCTGGAAGAATGTGGATTGCCACTTACGGCGGAGGGTTGAACTTGGCGGAAGGTGATCCGGATGATTTGCGTTTTATCAATGTAGAGAACCTGTTGAGGCGGAATTATCCGGGCAAGGAATATCTGCGTGTGCGCACTGTGTGTCCGCTTTCGAACGGTGTCATTTTGGTGGGGACTACGGGTGGATTGATATCTTTTTCTTCTCGTTTCGACCAGCCCGGACAAATTCGTTTTTATGTGAACCGATGTGAAACGATCCGCGAAAATAGTCTGAGCGACAATGATGTAATGGATATATTGGAAACTTCCGGTAAGGAGGTTTATATTGCTATGTTCAGCGGAGGAATCAGCAAAGTCTTGTCTTCCGATCTTCTGTCAGAGAATGTGGCTTTTTCGCATTATAACCGGAAGAACGGTTTGCCGTCTGATTTCGTTTTGTCTATGACGGAAGATAGCAGCCATCGGTTATGGGTCGTTTTAGAGAATAAGATTTGCCGTTTCTTTCCTTTGGGAGTAGGCTTTGAGGTATATGATTATTTTAATCAGAATTCGAACCTGGTGTTTACAGAGGCTGCGCCGTGCATTGATTCAGAAGGGAAAATGTATGTAGGATGTAACGAAGGGGCGCTTTGCCTTCAGTTGGATCAGCTTAAGAAAAGCCTTTATGTGCCTAATCTTGTGTTTGTCGAAGCGGATATCCGGTCGGATAAAGGAATTTCTCAAACGGTCATGATAGCGAACGATACGCTTTTGCTGGATAAAGACGAACGGAACGTGACGGTTTCTTTTGCAGCTATTGACTTTATGCGTCCGTCGCATATTCAGTATGCGTACCGGATTAAAGACATGGGAGAAGGGTGGACCGGTTTAGGCGAAAACCGATCGGTCAGTTTTGCGAATCTTCCTGCCGGCAAGCTGGCATTGGAGGTGAAATCTACAAATGGAGATGGTGTATGGACTGATAATGTGCGTGTGTTATACATAAATGTGGAGCCTAAGTTTTGGGAAACGGGCTGGGCTGTTTTGCTCTACGTTTTGCTGTTTTTTTTGTTGTTGGCGTTTGCTGCAGGGATTGTCACGTACATTTGGGGACTTCGGAAGAAGATAGGCTTTGAGCAGGAGATGACGAATATGAAGTTGCGTTTCTTTACGGATATTTCTCACGAATTGCGCACGCCGCTTACCTTGATAGAAGCTCCTATCGAAGAAGTGCTGAGGCATGAAACGCTTTCTCCGGAAGGGCAAGCCAATATGCGGATAGCCCGGCATAATACGGAACGGATGTTGGCGCTGATCAATCAGATATTGGATTTCAGGAAGATTCAAAACAACAAGATGAAGCTGTACATCGAGCAGGTAAATGCCGTAGAATTATTGCGGAAGATATACGATGACTTTCTCGCGATGGCATCTGCCATGGAAATAGATTTCCGGTATGTGGTGAAAGAAAAAGAACTGAACGTGTTTACCGATGTGGATAAGTTGGAAAAGATTGTGATTAACTTGCTTTCGAACGCCTTTAAATATACGCCCAAAGGCAAAGGTATTACGCTTTCGGCAGAGGGTCAGGACAATCGTTTTGTCATAAAGGTGAAAGACGAAGGGCAGGGAATAGACATCGGGAAAATCAGCAAACTGTTTGAACGCTTTGAAACGGCGGGAAGCAAACGTGCGTCTTTTTCTACCGGCATCGGGCTTTCATTGGTGCATGAACTGGTGGATTTGCTGCATGGGACGGTAGACGTCTCCGCCGAATTGGGGAAAGGAAGCGAATTTACCGTTTCTCTTCCGGCGGAAGATAAGGTTTACCGCAACGATAAAGGGGCGGAGTTTATATTGAATGACTGTGCTCTTCAGGCGAAAGAGCTTGCCGGAGAGGAAGAATGCGCGGAGGATGATGCTCAGGATAAAAGCGTGACGATATTGCTCGTTGAGGACAATGAGGAATTGCGCAAGTTTACGGGACGTGTCTTGCGGCACGAATATCGGGTATTGGAAGCGGAAAACGGACGGGCCGGCTTGGATATGGCTTTGAAAGAAATCCCCGACATTATCATCAGTGATGTGATGATGCCCGAAATGGATGGCATTGAATTGTTGGACATCATTAAGCACAACCCTTCTGTTTGTCACATACCGGTTGTTGTTTTATCGGCAAAAGCATCGTTGGAAGACCGGATTAAGGGGCTGGAGTATGGGGCGGACGGATACATTACGAAACCTTTCAGTTCCGCTTACCTGCTGGCACGCATAAAGTCATTGATGCGGCAAAAGGAGAATCTGAAGAATTTCTTGTTGGCCGGAAAGAAGCTGTCTGACGGTTTGTCTCCTTCGCTTCCGAAAATCACCCGTTTTGATGAGGAGTTTATCCGGGGAGTGCTTCAAAAGGTGGAAGAGAATTTGGAAAATCCGGAGTTTAAGATAGATGATTTGGCGGATTCCATGAAAATGGGACGCACGATGTTCTATCGGAAACTGAAGTCCATATTGGGATGCACGCCGATTGATTTGGTGAAAGACATGCGTGTCAAGCGTGCGGTCCAGCTCTTGGAGATGAGTGAGTATACGGTGTCGGAAGTGGCGTATATGTGCGGATTTTCTTCTCCCCAGTATTTTAGCCGTGTGTTTAAGTCGGCCAAAGGATGCACCCCTACAGAGTATAAGGAAAAGATGGTTCAGGAGGAAAAGGCGGGCGGACACGATCGTTAATAAGGGTGTATCAAAATAAAAAACGGCTATCAAAAAGTAATGTCATTCTGAGTGCCCATTTCCTGCGGAAAATCCATTCGGTTATGACAATTGCAAATTCGTCATTGGTAGCAAAGCGAAGAAACAACGTTCGACGAAGTCAATCTCGTATACAACAGCTTATGTTTTCGAGATCCTTCACTGCGTTTAGGATGACAAAATGAAAGCTGATTTCTATTTTGATACACCCTTGTTGGGTGATGAATATAGGCTGTTCGTTTTTAGCGGCTTTTTATCTCTTTTCCGTTGGCTGTGACATTTTCGAAATGAATGCCTTCCGCACCGGAAACGTAGTTAATGGCGGGTCGGGCGATTCCGTTGAACGTGCAGTTCTTGATAAAGATATCCCGTGCCTGGATTTTGCCTTCGGTACCGTCAATATGCAAAAGATAATTGCTTTTTTGGCTGGTGATGTTTTCCAGATGTATGTTGTGGAAATAGGGAGGATAAGGTCCGTCTTCCACGTGCCAGTAGTTGAGTTCTATGCCTAATATGGATTCTTTGCATTCGCCGACGGTGATGTCGCGCACAAAAATGTTTTTCACCTCTCCGCCACGTTCGGAGTTCGACTTGATGCGGATAATCCGGTCGAGTTCGGGACTGTCCATGCGGCAGTTCTCCACCCATACATTTTGGCATCCTCCGGTAATTTCGCTTCCTATGGCTACACCGGCGTGTCCGTCTTTCATCAGGCAATTCCGTACGATGATGTTTTCGCTGGGGATGTTCCAGTAGCGTCCGTCTTCATCCCGTCCGGATTTGATGGCGATGCAATCGTCGCCTGTATCGAAGGAGCAGCTGTCTATCAATACGTTTTTGCACGATTCCGGATCGCATCCGTCGTTGTTTCTTCCGTGGCTTTGCAGGATGACTTTTCTCACCGTAATGTTTTCCGATAGCAAGGGATGGATGAGCCAGAACGGAGAACGGTGCAGGGTGAAGCCTTCCAGCAGGATATTCTTGCATTTGTACAAGTTGATGAACTGGGGGCGGATTCCTTTTTCGCCGGCAAAGACGCGCCGGCTGGCAGGTATGGAGTCTTTCATCATTTGATAAAGCAAGGTTTTTTCGTTGATTTCCTTTCCGTTTTCATCGATGCTCTTCAGCCTTGCCGGAGAGAACCAGTTGCTTGTATCCGCTTGTCCGTCTAAAATCCCTTTTCCGGTCAGGGCAATGTTGGTTTCGCCGTATGCATAAATCAACGGGGAGACATTATGGCAGTCGATGCCTTCGATGCGGGTGAGTACCGTCGGAAACAAGGCAGGGTCGGTGACGAATTGCAGGACCGTGCTGTCTGATAAGTGTAGGTTCACATTCGACTTTAACCGGATAGGTGCCGTGCGGTATGTTCCGTTGGGGATGAGGACGGTGCCTCCTCCTTGCGCGGAGCATGTGTCAATGGCGCGGGATATGGCTTCTGTATAAAGTGAGTCTGTACCGTTGTAATATTCGGTAATGATAAATGTTTTGTCGGGGAAGGTGGGAATCGTAAGCTGGCTGAGCGCTTCGTTCATCTCTTCCCAAGGATTGGCTTCTTTGGATTGGCACGATGCCAATAAAGAGGCGGCTAATAGTAAAGTGGCTGGGAAAATACTCCTTGTTTTCATCGTTCTCGTTTTATTTAGAGGGTTCTGTCATGTATGCGCGCGGATTCCAGCCGTCATCAGCCATGATGATGTTTTCATACGTATAGCGTTTGGCATCTTCGGCACTGACGGTTGCCGGGCAAGAGCCTTTGGCGGGATTATCGCCACGTCCTTCGTATTCTGTCTTGCGATGGCTTAAGTCAAGTATGTTCCCTTCCGCGTCACGGCTATCATATTCGGCAAACAGTGCCGGAATGGCTCCCATGTTGGTCCAGCCTTCTTCGGCGATGGGGATGCGCATCGTGGTGTGAAGGTAGACGGCACGCGGAGAGTTATGCCAGGGGCGCCCTAACTTGACATTGCCTTTGGCGGCTTCGGCGTTTCCGTCTACAATGCAGTTTAAGAAGACATATCCGAAACGGGGGGAAGTATGGCAGGGAGCTACAATGACCGAAGCGTCGCGGACGTTGTACAACGTGCAGTTTTCCAATAATGCGTCACCTCCGCCATAGAAGTAGTCTACGGCTCCTTCGATGTAACAATCTTTTACGTACAGACGGTGCTCGTCTTGGGTGGATGTCATCCACGTATCTTGGAAGGAGCGGAAGTTGCAATTGTAAAAAGCGGCGCAATCGCCTTGTATTTTCATTGCCAGTGCTTGCGGTCCGTTGTGCGCTTCTGTGCCATAATCATTAATGTAGGAAATGTTTTCGGAATAGAAATGGTCGCCTTTGACCAAAACGACAGAGCCTTCATGCTGATAAGTCTTGGCATCCGGATTGTGCACCGAACATGCCCAATAACCAGCCGGGTCATCTTCCGGCTTTTCCGGTTTCCCTCCGACGTTAAGCCGCATGTGGATGACGGTGCTGTCTTTGTCTTGTCCGATGAGATGAATGTATGGCTTGGATTGAGGCACGATGACTTGTTCTTCATACGAGCCGTTTTTCACGAAGATGCGCCAGGGTTGTAGGCAGCTGTCCGGAGCTGCATCGATGGCGGCTTGTACATTTGTATAGTCTCCGCTTCCGTCTTGGGCGACTATGGCTTGGTATGCGTCAACTTCTTTTTGCTGCGCGCAGGCGGTGAGCAATGCACCACATAGTAAAACGCTGGTCAATAGATTGTGTTTCATAAGGCAATTAATTTAATTTGAATGATTTCTTTTGTGCAAACTTACGGCAGGGAATCGAAAGAGAGGTGTATTTTTTAGTGGTTCAAGTGTATTATTTGACGAATGGAGGGGAGAGTGGGCTTTTAGGGGAGGCGATAGCATGGAATATCCGGCTGTATATGGCGAATATGTATACGTTATTGCCGAAATAATGCAAGCCTGATTGGCAGGATGGTGGTAATTTTGAGCACTTGAATTAATTAAACACATTTGATATACATGAAAACATTAAACGTATTATTGGGATGCGCCTGTGCATGGGTTTGCAATGTGACAGGATTGTGTGCGCAAGAGTCATATAAAATATGGTATGACAAACCGGCAGCTTATTGGGAAGAAGCGCTTCCGGTCGGTAACGGCCGTATTGCCGCAATGGTTTTCGGCAATGCGCGAATGGAACGTCTTCAGTTGAACGAGGAAACTGTATCCGCAGGTTCTCCTTATCAGAACTACAATCCCGAGGCAAAAGCCGCTTTGCCCGAAATCCGGAGACTGATATTTGAAGGGAAAAACGAAGAAGCGCAGTTGTTGGCAGGCAAGGCTATCATTTCGCAGGTAGGGAATGAGATGCCGTATCAAACGGTAGGAAACTTGAATATCCGTTATAAGAATCATGAAAATGTAAGCGATTATTACCGTGATTTGGATATAAGCCGTGCGGTTGCCACTACCCGGTATCGGGTCGGAAGCACGGAATATACAGAAGAAACATTCGCTTCCTTTACCGACCAGCTAATCGTGAAACACATCAAGGCATCGAAAGCGGGAGCCATTGATTGTGACGTGTTTTTCGATACGCCGATGAAGCGTCCCCAACGTTCTGCAATCGGGAAGAAGGGGTTGCGTTTGGAAGGCATGGCCGACGGGACAAAGTTCTTTCCGGGAAAAGTGCATTATTGTGCGGATTTGCAAGTGAAGCTGAAAGGAGGGAAGGCGGAAACTTCCAACGATACGTTATTGAGTGTGAAAGGGGCTACCGAGTTGACTTTGTATATCTCGATGGCTACCAATTTTGTGAATTATAAAGACGTTTCGGCTGATCCATACGTCAGGAACCGTGTTTATCTGAAAAATGCAGGCAAGGAGTATGAGAAAGCCAAATCGGCTCATATTGCCGCTTATCGGGAACAGTTTGACCGGGTGACGTTGGATATGGGCACTACCCCGCAAGCCGATAAGCCGATGGATGTGCGCATCAAGGAGTTTGCTTCTTCATACGATCCGCATTTGATTGCGTTGTATTTCCAGTATGGGCGCTATCTGCTGATATCCAGTTCGCAACCCGGTTGCCAGCCTGCTAACTTGCAAGGGAAATGGAATGCGAAAACCAAACCGGCATGGAATTGCAATTATACCACCAATATCAATACGGAGATGAATTATTGGCCCGCCGAGGTTACGAACTTGCCGGAATTGCATGAACCGTTGATTCGGATGATACGTGAACTGAGTGAAAACGGAAAAGAAGCGGCAAGCAAAATGTATGGTTGCCGTGGATGGGTGCTTCATCATAATACTGATTTGTGGCGTATGACCGGTGCCGTAGATTATGCGTATTGTGGCACGTGGCCTGTTTGTAATGCCTGGTTGTGCCAGCACCTGTGGGACCGTTATCTGTATTCGGGTGACAAACAATACTTGAAAGAAGTATATCCGATTATGAAAAGCGCGTCTCAGTTCTTTGTCGATTTCTTGGTGCGTGATCCCAATACAGGCTATTTGGTTGTAACTCCTTCCAATTCTCCGGAAAACGCTCCCCGCTGGATTAAGAAAAAAGCGAACTTGTTTGCCGGAATCACGATGGACAATCAGCTGGTTTTCGACTTGTTCTCGAATACATGCCGTGCGGCTTCTGTGTTGAATGAAGATACGTTGTTTTGTGACACTTTGCGTTCGATGCGCCGCCAGTTGCCCCCGATGCAGGTCGGACAATACGGCCAGTTGCAAGAATGGTTCGAGGATTGGGACCGGCCGGACGACCACCATCGACACATTTCGCATTTATGGGGACTGTTTCCGGGATATCAAATATCGCCTTATCGTTCTCCGGTATTGTTTGAGGCGGCACGCAATACGTTAATTCAGCGCGGCGATCCGTCCACCGGTTGGTCAATGGGTTGGAAAGTCTGCTTTTGGGCACGTATGCTTGACGGAGACCATGCTTATAAGTTGATAAAGAACCAGCTTACTTACGTTAGTCCTGAAAGTCAGAAAGGGCAAGGAGGAGGCACCTATCCTAATTTGTTCGACGCACATCCGCCTTTCCAGATAGACGGTAATTTCGGATGTACGGCAGGCATAGCCGAAATGCTGGTGCAAAGCCATGACGGAGCGGTGCAATTGCTTCCCGCTTTGCCTTCGGAATGGAAAAGCGGAACGATAAAAGGATTACGTGTGCGTGGCGGCTTTTTGTTGGAAGAGTTGTCATGGGAGAATGGAAAACTGAAGAAAGCGGTTATCCGTTCCGTTATCGGAGGTAACTTGCGTTTACGTTCCTATTCGAAACTGGTTGCGTCAGGCAGGTCATTAAGCCCGGTAAAAGAAGGGACTCCGAACCCGAATCCCTTGTTCTGCGTGCAGCAGGTTTCCCGTCCGATGATAAGCGAGAAAGCTCCGCTGAAAGGCATAGAGCTTCGGGATACCTATTTGTATGATGTGGAGACAAAAGCGGGAGAGACGATAGTTGTTACTATATATTAACTGAATGTTTAACTAAAATTCATTTACATGAAAAAGAAAAACATGAGTGGCAGATTGCTTCTTTTTTGGGTATTATGTTGCATGATACCGATAGGAGTATTTGCACAAGGCATTACGGTGAAGGGTATCGTAGTGGATTCGAGTGGAGAACCGATAATCGGTGCTACCGTTTCGGAAAAGAGCAGTAAAACGAATGCGATTATTACTGATTTAGATGGAAGTTTTTCTTTATCTCTTTCTAAAGCAGGAAAAATTGTTGTTTCTTTTGTTGGAATGCAAACAAAAGAAGTGGATGCAGTGGAGGGACGCACAATGAGAATCATGTTGGAAGATGATTCACAAGTGCTGGATGAAGTGGAAGTGGTAGCTGTAGGTTATGGAAACGCGCGTCGACGGGACTTGACAGGCGCGATTTCATCGGTAGGAGAAGGTACCTTGAAGAATATTCCGGTCACTTCGGCTTCGAGTGCGATTACCGGTCGATTGGCGGGTGTAAGCGTTGTTACCACACAAGGCTCGCCGGATGCATCGGTAAGTATCCGTGTACGTGGGGGAGGCTCTATTACGCAGAGCAATGACCCGCTATTTATCGTTGATGGGTTCGAGGTTAGCAATATTGATGATATACCTCCTACTGATATTGAGAGTATTGACGTGTTGAAGGATGCTTCTTCTACCGCAATTTATGGTGCAAAAGGTGCTAATGGTGTCATTTTAGTTACGACAAAGAGCGGACGTTCGGGAAAGACAGAAGTTTCATTTAATGCATCGGTCGGATTCAATCGCTTCTATAATGAAACGGAAGTGCTGTCTCCTTATGAATATGTATATTTGCAACGCGAGCTTGACTCTTCGGAAAATGCGGGCTTTTTCAACCGTTTCGGACGTTGGGAAGACATTGATATCTATAAAGCGAAGCAAGGCACTGACTGGCAAGACATGTTGTTTGGCGATACAGGCATTAAGCAGAACTACAACCTGAACATTAACGGAGGCAGTGAAAGTTTGATTTATAGCATCAGCTATACACATGATGATGAAAGTTATATCATGCAGACTTCCAATTTCAAGCGCGACAACTTGAATGTGAAATTGTCGAAGAAATTGTTTAATGATAAAGTGCGTTTGGATTTTAATGCCAAGATGACACACCGGGTAATAGATGGTCCGAGTGTGTCAAGCGGCAATAAGTTGCGTGATGCCGTAAAATATCCTCCTGTAAAGACGTTGACCGAATTGTCGGATGAAGACTTGGCGGGTGATGATGCGTTGGAATTGGAGAATATCAATACCTTGAATGACCCGTGGTTTAATATTACCAATGAGTATAAGAAACAGACGAAGTTTAATAATAGTTATAATGTAGCTTTGACATGGGATATTATTAAAGGTTTGTCATGGCGGGCAGAAGGTACGTACGGATATACTTACGACCGTACGGACAACATTTGGCTGGCTAATACAAGTACGGCAAACGGACGTGCCGGACAACCGGTGGCACAACGCCAGTATTGGAACGGTAATAATTGGACGTTGCGTACGACGTTGAATTATGATGTTAAGTTGGCGGATATACATCGTCTGGACCTAATGGCAGGTATCGAAGCCAAACATTCAGAGCGTGACGAAATGGAAATCAATTCTGACTATTTTCCGGGAGATTATACCGTAGAAAATATTCTTTCTATGTGGAATAACGGTACGGCGGAGCCTACTTACACTACGATAGAAGAACCCAGCCGGAGCCTTTCCTATTTCGGGCGTTTGAATTATGTGTTGAAGGATAGATACTACCTGACTTTTACATTGCGTGCTGATGGTACGAATGTATTTGCGCCCGGCAATAAGTGGGGTATTTTCCCTGCAGGTTCGGCCGCTTGGCGTATCAGTGACGAAAAGTTTATGGAACCGACAAAAAAGTGGTTGAGTAACCTGAAATTGCGTGCCAGCTACGGTAAGTCGGGTAATGCGCGTGTAGGCTCTTATTGGCGACAGACTTATAGCCCGGTGACCAATATCAAAAATCTGTATTATCAGAATGGCATAGGGCAGAGCGGCTTGCAGCCTGCTACCCGTTTGCGTAACGAAAACTTGACATGGGAATCTAAGTATTCTACTAATGTCGGTTTGGATATGGGTTTTTGGAATAACCGTGTCAACTTAACGTTTGATTTCTATAACGATGTGACGAAAGATTTGATTATGGAGGTGCAGCTCCCTTCAAATTCGGGGTATCGCACACAATATCAGAATCTGGGACAGACTACCAATAGAGGGGTGGAGTTGACGTTGAATGCGAATTTGATTAACAAGAAGGATTTCTTCCTTGACTTTAATTTCAACATTTCGTTCAATAAGAATACGGTGGATGCCCTTTATGGTTCTGGAGGCGATACGGAAATGATTATTAATGGCGGTGCTGTGGAAGTCGGAAGTGATAACTATCGTATTTTTGTCGGCGAAGAGGTCGGATTGATGTATGGCTATGTATGCGACGGCATGTATTCATTTGATGATTTCACTTTTGATGATGCTTCTAAGAAGTGGGTGTTGAAAGAAGGCGTTCCTAACGTGACGGAAGAAGTATTGACTAACAGTGGGGATAATTTCGGTCCCGGACATATTAAACTGAAAGATTTGAACGGTGACGGTAAGATAGATCCGGATAACGACCGGCAGATTATTGGTCATGCGTTGCCTAAGCATACGGGCGGTTTCGGCCTGACGGCAGGCTGGAAAGGATTCGACTTAACCGCTCTGTTTAACTGGTCATACGGTAATGATGTGTTCAATGCCAGCAAGATTGACTATACATCTTATCAGGGCTCGAAACGTTACCAAAACATGAGTACGGAAATGAGCCTTGCCAATCGTTTCACAACAATTGACCCGGAAACCGGCCAGAACATTTATTCCGGTGAATTTGCCGATCCGGAACGTTTGCAAGCGTTGAATGCGAATGCAACGATGTGGCACCCATTGATGAATAATTCGGTGATGACAGACTGGGCGGTAGAAGACGGTTCGTTTTTGCGGTTGGGTACGTTGACGTTAGGATACACGTTCCCCAAGCAATGGACTAAGAAGTTTGGGGCGAAAAACTTGCGCCTTTACGTGACCGGGAACAACTTGTTTTGCATTACAGGATATAGCGGGCAAGACCCTGAAGTAAACACCAGTTCTAATAATATGGTCTTGGGATACGATTTGTCGGCTTATCCGAAATCACGTTCTTATATTGTTGGTTTAAATGTTACATTTTGAATAATAGAACACGTATGAAAGTATATAGATATTTAGCTGTTTTGCTTGCAGGATGTTTGATGTTGGGGTCTTGCAGCGATTTTTTAGATACGGAGTCCCCGTCCGAGCAGACATCACAAGTCATTTATGAGAATGAGGGATTGGCGCGTTCCGCCCTTATGGGAGTTTATTCTATTATGACCGGTACCTACGTTTATGGACAGAAGATGTCGGTCAATTGGCAGGGGGTGTCGGATATTGAGTTGGCAAGCG
Source organism: Phocaeicola salanitronis DSM 18170 (assembly GCF_000190575.1). Classification (NCBI taxonomy): domain Bacteria; kingdom Pseudomonadati; phylum Bacteroidota; class Bacteroidia; order Bacteroidales; family Bacteroidaceae; genus Phocaeicola; species Phocaeicola salanitronis. Next base: position 3,142,878 of record NC_015164.1, read on the forward strand.
GTTATCAGGATGATCCGTCTACTTCCGGTGCGGATAATGGCATCGCCAATTATTTTTGTAATTGGTACTTGGAGAATACGAAATGGGAAGATATTTTTAAAATGGCGGAACTGGCGAGTACGGCGGTGGAAGGCATTCGGAATTCTTCTATGCTGGAAGGTTCTTCTACCTTGCGAGGTTATTTAGGCGAAGCGTTGGTGTTGCGTTCGTTGGCCTACTTCGAATTAGTTCGCCGTTACGGTGACATTCCTTATAAGGAAGGTACTTCAAATTCAGACCTTTCTAATGTATATATGGGCAAGATAGACCGCGACAGTATCTATAGCGGTATCATTCGTGATATGGAGGAAGCGATTGATTATTTGCCTTGGATGGGAGCTTCCGATTATAATGCGGAACGTGTGACGAAAGGTTTTGCTAAAGGGCTCTTGGCACGTATCGCTTTGTTTGCCGGAGGATGGTCGGTGCGCGACGGCAATCAGTTCCCTGATAATGGGAAGGTAGAACACTATCCTAATACGGAAGGAAATCCGGGAATGGCGGAAGTGAATGGCTATTATATCGGCCGTCCGCTCAATTGGCGTGATTATTATAAAATTGCGGCGCAACAATGTGCCGAGTTGATTGGTGATCCGGAGAATCCCCATCAGTTAGATCCTGACTATGGCGATATTTGGAAGACTGTTTGTGCAGACCAATATAATAAGTATAACGAAAATATGTTTGAAGTGGCTAATGGCGTTGGGTATAGTGGTGATATCGGTACATTGATGGGGCGCCAGATGGATGGAAATTTAGGGTACGGGCAGCGTGGCTTCGGCGGTACATACGTCAGCACGAACGCTTACTACTTCTATTCGTTCACTCCTACGGACCAACGCCGTGACTATGCTTGCTATTGGCCTACTTATAAAGCCGATTCCGACTGGGGAGACAAAGCCAACCGCGAAGTGATGAATAATGATATTATGAATGTACGTCTGGGCAAATGGAGTTTTTGGTGGACATCGGATACATACCGATCGATTGCGGCTACGGCTACAGCCCGTACTCCGACCGGCATCAACTGGATTCTGATGCGTTATCCGGATGTCTTGCTGATGTTTGCCGAGGCGCGGTATGCGCTCGACGGCAATGCCAATCAGATTGATCCGGTGGCGGGCATCAGCCCTCGCCAGGCTTTGGAGCAAGTGCGCGAACGTGCTTTCGGGGCAGGATCTCCGGAAATCGCCAACTATGACTCCGATTTCTTTGAAGCTATCGTAAACGAACGTGCTTGGGAGTTCGGTGGGGAAAGTATCCGTAAGCTTGACTTGGTGCGTTGGGGATTGTTGGATAGCAAAATCGAAGAGATGAAGCAAGCGATGCTGTACATGATGGACGGGACGAAGGAAGTGAGGATTTTCGATAAGGTTTACCAGCCGAGCAGTTTCCCGACCAAGTTGTATTATGCATACGATGGCAATAAGGAATTTATCGATTGGTCTACGGTGAACTTTTATTCGCAACGTAATGCGAATCCCGACCCTAATGTGTATCGTGAAATCAATTGGTTCCCCAATAATTATTGGGATAATGATCCGGAGAATCCGCAGACAGCCGATGACGCTGAAACGCTGATTAAGAATTCGGGAAAGGTTTTGGCCTGTGCTTCCGGCTTGCGCGCTTCGTATGATTATAGCAATCTGATCAGCGCTTTGCGATGGGGAAATGAGATTCAAACTTGGATAAACCAGAATATCCATCAGTTAGGTAATAATGAGTGTAATTATCGGCATCTTTACCCGATTTATTACGAAGATGTCTATAAGTCTGATGGTTACTTGTCTAATTCTTATGGGTATTGATAATCGAAAAAACGAGTTGTATGAAAAAAACTGGATTATATTTATTGGCAGGGCTATTCATTGGGGGAATGGCCGCTTGTGAAGATGCCAACGACTGGGGATACGATGCGGCCCACGACCGCCCGTTCCGTCCTACGCAGTTCGAAACGGTAGAAGAGCTTCCTACTTCGGTGCAAGTCAGTTTCAAAGGCGTGCAAGACGCGACGAAGTATGTGTTCGAGTTTAGCAAGGGCGATAGCCTGTTGTTCAATAACATTGTGCGCACAGATGAAGTGCTGGCGGATACGTTGACTCCTTTTAGCGAATCGCCGTTGGTGGTTTCTACAGAATACCGTGTTTGGTTTCAGGATTTGGACGGGACGTCCCGCTACTCGATTCGGATGAAAGGAGTTGATGAAAGGACAGGCCGTGAATCGGGCTACATCGCCCTTTGTTTTGATACGCCGAACGAGCAAATCTTTACCAATGTGATTCCGGGCACTAATTCTGCGGTACTGAATTGGGATGCCACAAAAGAAGCTACTACCATTAAGTACGGCGAAGAAGTGGAAACGCAGCCTGAAACGGAAACCACTCCGGCGGTTCTGGATACCATTTGGGCGGAGCCGGTTGCATTGACATCCGATATGCAAGGGCAGCTTACATTGGAAGGGCTGAAGAGCGGAACGAATTATATTGCCCAGATTTGGAACAATGCGGCAGATGAGGTGCTGCGGGGTACATACGATTTCCGTACGTTAGGTTCGGCTACGGCGGCGCCGATTGAAGTAAAGGCCGGGGATGACATCAATGCCTTGCTGGCCGGGCAGACGGGTGATGTGACGCTATCGTTCAGTGGCGATGCGGCCTATACAGCCGGAGAACTGATTGTGCCGGAAGGCATTGCCAACCTATATATTGCCGGCAATATGGTGAACGGGCAGATGCCGAAACTGACGATGGGTAAGTTTACGTTCCAAGCTCCGTTGAATAATGTCTATGTGCAATACGTGGATATTGTCAGCGATGGAAGTGCGCAGTTCTTGGTCGAAATCGGTGATGCGAACTTCTTCAAGAACATTACGTTCGAAGGATGCAACATCAGTGATGTGCCTCGCAGCATTGTCCGCCTGAATTCCGGCGATGCAGAAGTGGAAGGCATTACCATCAGCGGTTGCTTGATTCATAATGTGGCATTGAGCGGTTACGGATTATTGAATATCGGTAAGGCTAAATCGCTCCAGTCGGTTGTCATCCGTAATAATACCCTTTGGAATATAACGGACCAAATTATCGACTTGCGTGTGGAAGTAGAAGAATTCGAATACACCCAGAACACGTTCTATAACGATGCGAATACGGGAATTCCTAAGTTTTTCCGTCTTGACAAGCAGCCGAAGTCAATTACGGTAACCAGCTCCATTTTCTCGGGCCCGAATGGCGGAAGCAAGACGAACGCAGGAAATAGCGATTACAATTGGCTGAGTTATGCCGGTTGTTACCGCACCTCCGATTTGCAGATTGATAGTCGTGAATTTACCGATGCGCGCGTGTTGAGCTATACGGCAGCCGAATTGTTTGCAGATCCGGACAACGGTGATTTCCATTTCAATCCGGATTTGCATTTTGAGGGAGACGGCGAGGCCGGTGATTCGCGCTGGTGGACAAAATAAGATGCTAAATTGTTAAGTTAAATTAAGAGAGTCTTTCAAGCCCCCTCAGCTCCCCCTTGGGGGAAGTTGAGGGGGCTTTCTTAAAACCTCATCGAAGTATAAATCCCGACACATCCGTCGCCTGCTACGGGATTGATTGTCAGCTGATGCTTTTGGGCAAACGGGCGGGTGAAGATGTACGAGCATCCGGCGCCGATGGCTGCTCCGGCAAGTACGTCCCATCCGTCATGCTTTTTGCCGTATATCCGGCTCCAGCCCACGTAGGTGGACAGCACGTATGCCGGAAGCCCCCATTTCCAGCCGTACCGCCTTTGGATGAATGCCGCCGCGGCAAACGATGTGGCGGTATGCATCGAGGGGAACGAATGGCGGTCGCTGTGGTCGGGGCGGTCTTTCCTGATGCTGTACTTCAGGGCATACGTGACGCCTGCCGTGGCAAGGGCGGAGAATGCCCCTTGTTTCAACCCTTCCCAGTCTTTTTGAATCAATACGGCGGTCAGTCCTGCCACGGGAAGCAATACCGCTCCCACATCGCCCGACGTGCGCACCGCCTTGCGCGAACCGCTGACCTCGATTTGCTGGGCGGAAAGCGGAAGCGTAAGGAGGAGCAGGATGTACAGTGTAAATGCTTTCAGCTTCATCTGTTCAGTATAGTTTGGGGATAAATATCAAAAGCCCGATTGCCGCGGAAGCGATGGCGAGAATCAATACGGCTCCGGCGGCTAAGTCTTTGGTCCGCCTGATGGCTTCATCGTATGCTGGAGATACCCTGTCGGCAAGCGCCTCGATGGAGGAATTGAGGGCTTCGGCGGCAAATACCATGCCGATGCACAGGACGATGGCGACCCATTCGATGCGCGATAATCCGGCAAGAAAGCCTGCCGCCAGCACGCATGCGGTGATGGCGCAATGTATCCACGCATTATGTTCGTAGCGGACGAGCAGGTATATCCCGCGGAATGCATAGCGGAAACTCTTCATCCGCTTGCGGAAGGTAAAGCCGTCGTTTTTCATATCCTTACGCACACCTCTACCGGGCAATGGTCGGAACCGAATATTTCGGTATGGATGGCTGCGCTCTCCAGCTTGCCGGCGAGCCGTGCCGAGGCGAGGAAGTAATCGATGCGCCACCCCGCGTTCTTCTCGCGTGCCCGGAAGCGGTACGACCACCACGAGTAAATGCCTTCCTGTTCGGGATAGAAATAGCGGAACGTATCGATGAATCCCGCGTCCAGCAGGGTCTGGAACTTCTCGCGTTCCTGGTCGGTGAAGCCTGCGTTCATGCGGTTGGTCTTCGGATTCTTCAGGTCTATCTCCTTGTGCGCCACGTTCAGGTCGCCGCATACCAGCACGGGCTTCTTTGCGTCAAGTTCCAAGAGGTACCGGCGGAAGGCATCCTCCCACGTCATCCGGTAGTCCAGGCGCTTCAGTCCGTCCTGCGAGTTGGGGGTATAGACCGTTACTAAATAGAAGTTCTCCATTTCCAAGGTGATGACACGTCCTTCACGGTCGTGCTCGTCGATGCCCATGCCGTAGCTTACGTTCAGGGGCTGGTGGCGGGTAAAGATGGCGGTGCCCGAATAGCCTTTCTTCTCGGCATAGTTCCAATACGAGGTATAGCCGTCGAAAGCCAGGTCGAGCTGCCCTGCCTGCATTTTGGTCTCCTGCAGGCAGAAGAAATCGGCATTTAGCCGGGTGAATGCGTCGCGGAAGCCTTTGTCGCAGCACGCCCGCAGTCCGTTTACGTTCCAAGAGATGAGTTTCATACGCTTTTTATTTCTTTAAGTCAAACAGATAAGTCAGCCGGGCACCGATGTACGAATGTCCCGAACGCCCGAACGGGTCTTTCTTCGAATTGTTGTAGAAGTCGCTCAAGCCGTAATAATACCGGGCTTCGAGTATGAAGTTTCCGATGCCGGTACGCACTTCCATGCCTCCGCCTCCTATGATGCCGTAATCGAATTTCCGGTCTGCCATTTTGCCGTACTGTTCGTTGGGAGTGCGTCCCGAGGGGTCCCACGAGGCGCTCATCGTTTCTTTTTCCGATATCAGGTATCCGATTTGCGGGCCCAGGTTGAGCACGAAACGCACGCCGTTCCCCTTGTCTTTCCCGAAAGCCAGGTGGGCAAGCAGGGGGATTTCGATGTAGCTCATCGTGCGGTGGTAGGTGTCTCCCGTCCCGTCGTCGATGTTTTCTTTCCAGCCTCTTTGCGAGAAGTTTATCTCGCCTTGGATGCCGCATAGCATTTTGAAATATTTTTCGCCGATGTAGCGTATCGTGACACCGAATTCCGGACCGATGAGCTTGCTTTCCTTGATGCTCGGGCTAAAGCTGACCGAGCTGATGTTGACGCCGCCGTTTACGCCTATGGAGAGGTTGCTCCGCTGGTCTTGCAGTTGCGCCTGGGCGGGAGATGCCCCCAGCAGGCATAGTCCGGTAATGATAAGTATGTAAAGTCTTTTCATCATAAGTAGATGTTGAGAATTAGTTTATATAATGTGTCAGCTCAGAAACGCAGATTAACGCAGATTTTCGCGAATTATTATTCTATAGTAAAACAAAATTGGTTTGCGAAAAATTCTTGATGCATTGTCATCCTGAACGGACGTGAAGGATCTCGTGTACATCCACGTGGGTGCATCCGAGATGCTTCACTTCGTTCAGCATGACAAATGATTTTTCGCAATTCATTTCTGATTGACTATAATTATCTTGTTCTTAATCTGTGTTTCTGATAATATCATTTCATTTTGCATACTTACTTATTCGAAATCAAGTTTAATCAGTTCATAGTCTTGCGAGAAATGGACGAAGAATATCTTGCGGTTGATGAAGCCGCCCCAGTTGTTCACCCGCTCAAACTTGAATCCGGTCTGTATCGGCACCACCTTCACACGGCCGAGGTTTTCTTCCAGCTTGTTGCCTTGTTGCGAAAGCCCTTTCAGGAAGAAATATCCGATGTCGAAGCCCAGCATGCCGTATTTGGGGTAGATGTTTGCCATGTCCTTGCTGTACCAGTGGCGGTAGGTGTGGGTGAAATTGACCGCAGCCGGAAACAGGTTGTTGGTGTAGAACGACGAGTAGAAATACGTGTCCAGCTCGTAGAAGTTGGCAAGGAAATCCTGCGTGTAGGTCTGCCATTCGGGATAGCCGAAGAGGTGCATGTCGAAATGCGGGTGTTCCTTGCGTACCAGCGTGAGGTGGGGCACCAGCTTGGTCAGTGCCGTGCTGCGTGCCGATATGGGGATGAATACGTTTTGCCGGAGCGTGTCCATGGCGCCGATGACCTTGGTGCCGTCTACCTCGCCTTCCAGCCGGATTTGGCTGAACCGGATGCCGTTGTCTTTCAGCTCGCTTTTCATGCCTTTGATGAAGTCGGCTTTATCGGGGTCGGGAGTCCCGTCGTCGAGGAAGACCACGTTGCTTTTCCCGAACTTGCGGATGAAGTGCTCGTACACTTCCGAGTAGAGGTACGACTGGGGTGTATTGACCTGATAGAGCAGGGGGCTGTTGAACACCTCGTCCACTTTCGGCGCGAACGGCACCACCAGGCGGATGTTGTGCTTTTGCGCGAACTGGGCGGCGGGGGCGATGGAGCTTTGGTTCACGGGACCGATAATCAGGTCCATATTCTTCAGATTGCCGTTCGACAGGAGGGATTCCGTGCCCGCTTTCGTGCCTTTGGTGTCATACGCGTAAATGTCCATCGACACGCCTTGGCGTTTCAGGCTGTCGGCGGCTATCAGGAAGCCTTCGTAAAACTCTACGATGCGCGTCTGCGGCTCGCGCTGCGTGCCGTTCATGCGCGAGAAGGGGAGCATGAGGGCGACCTTTATCGTGCGGATGGATTTCTTCTCTACGGTGTTCTGGCTGAACAGTTCTTCGTTGGTCGGTTCGCTTGCGGGGCGTTCGGGCTGTGTCTGGGCTTGTTCCTGTTTCGGATAAGGGATAAAGAGGAATGTCCCCCGCTTCAGTTTTCCTTTTTTCAGTTCCGGATTGGCGGCAATCAGTTCTTCTTCCGTGATGCCATATTCCCGGCTGATGCTGTAAATGGTTTCCCTGCGCTGCACCTTGTGCATGGTCTGCCATTCGTCTTCTTTTTTCTCCGTTTCGGGAGAAGTTGTTGCTGCGGTTTTTGTTTCCTTGGCGGGAGCGGCGGTCTGTGCCGGAATTACAATCACCTGCCCGATGCGGAAATTGCCGGCGCTCAGTCCCGGATTGGCGGCGCAGATGGCTTGCGCCGTAATCCCGTATTTCACGGTGAGCTGGTAAAGCGTTTCTCCTGCCTGAATGGTATGGTATTGCGGAGCGTGCTTGTCCGTATCCGTTGCTTGTGGAATCTTCAGTGTTTCTCCGGCACGTATTTTCTCGTTGCTTCCGGGGTTAAGGCGTACGATATCATCCACCGACACATGATACATGCGCGATATCGAGTACAGGCTCTGACCTTTGGCGACGGTATGCAGGAAGAATCCCGCATCGCCCGCGGTCTGTGCGTTCAGTACGGGATGCCCCATTGCGAGTGCAGCCGCTACGCAAAGAATATGAATGAATTTCATCTTTTTGTCTCTTGAATTGTTTAAGCAGACAAAAGTACGCATTTTTATCGGGAGGCTAATGGATATTCCCAAGAATTTGCTCTCCGTGTAAGATTTTTTGGGAAATAAAAGTTCGCCACAGAGAAAAAAGTAAAACAAAATTGGTTTGCGAAAAATGGAATGGAACACAGAGACACGAAGGCACAGAGTTTTATTTACGATTTTACAATTTACGAAGTACAATTAGAAACTGTTTTGAATTTCTCCAAAAAGTTTTTCTTGGCTTGATGCATCCGTTTTCGTGTGTGCTTTGGGCGATTTTTTGGTCCTTTCCGCTTCTGTTCTTCGTCAGATAGCCCGCTATCTTCCTCATAGTAAAGACGCAAGATTTTGCGTCTCTACAAAAACTCATCCCAAATCATCGCACGATAAATTCAAAACAGTTTCTTAAATCCTTAAAATAGTAAATCGTACATAGAAAAATAAATTTTTCTCCGTGTCTCTGTGCCTCTGTGTTCAATCAAAGAAGCCCGTGTGAAGTTTTATCGCCTGCCATGTGAGCCGGTACGAGCGTCCGTATTGCCTCACACGGCAGGCGGTGTTTCTTATAGCCTGCCGATACGCCGGATGGCTTCCTCGCAATCCTCGCGCTTGCCGAAGGCGGTGAGGCGCAGGTAGCCTTCGCCGCTGGGGCCGAAGCCTACGCCGGGCGTGCTGACGATGTGGGCACGGTAAAGCAGCTCGTCGAAGAACTTCCACGAGGTCATTCCTTCGGGAGCCTGCACCCACAGATAAGGCGCGTTTATGCCTCCGAACACCCGGTAGCCGGCACGGGTCAGGCCTTCGCGCATCGTACGGGCGTTTTCCATATAGTAGGCGATGGTTTCCTTCACCTGTGCCCTGCCTTCGGGCGAATAGACCGCTTCGGCACCACGCTGGGTGATGTAGCTGGTGCCGTTGAACTTGGTGCACTGGCGCCGGTTCCACAAGGGATTGAGCGGGACGCGCTCGTCATCGAGGGTAGCGGCGGTCACTTCCTTGGGCACCACGGTATAGCCGCAACGCACGCCCGTAAAGCCGGCGGTTTTCGAGAAGCTGCGTATCTCGATGGCTACTTTTTTCGCCCCGCGTATCTCGTAGATGGAATGGGGAACATCGTCATCGTGGATGTAAGCCTCGTAGGCGGCATCGAAGATGATAAGCGTATCGTTAGCCAGCGCATAGTCGACCCATTGCTTCAGCTGGTCGCGCGTGAGCGTGGTGCCTGTAGGGTTATTGGGATAGCACAGGTAGAGCAGGTCGATGCGGTGGTCGGGGATGGCTGGGACAAAGCCGTTTGCGGCGGTGCAGGGCAGGTAAGTAATGTTGCTCCAGCGTCCGTCTTCGCCCAGCGTACCTGCACGCCCGCACATCACGTTGCTGTCGATATAGGCAGGATAGACTGGATCGGTGATGCCCATGCTGTTATCCCAACGCAAGAGTTCGCCGATATTGCCCGTGTCGCTCTTCGCCCCGTCGCTGATGAATACTTCGGAGGGGCTGAGCTGGATGCCGCGCGGCGCGAAGTCGTGCTTGATGATGGTTTCTATCAGGAAATCGTATCCCTGCTCGGGACCGTAGCCGTGGAAGGTCGCGGATGATGCCATTTCGTCCACGGCGCGGTGCATTGCCTCGATGGATGCCTGCGGCAGGGGACGGGTCACGTCGCCGATGCCCAGGCGGATGATTGGTTCGCCCGGATGGGTTACTTGATAAGCCTTTACTTTTTTCGCTATATCGGAGAAGAGGTAGCTCCCCTTCAGTTTCAGGAAATGTTCGTTGAGTAGTGCCATATTGAGTTTTTGAGTTCTTGAGTTTTTGAGTTCTTGAGTTTTTTTGAAACGCAGATTTCCGCAGATTAACACAGATTATTTTGATTTACTATTTTTCGATTTACGAAGTACGATTTAATGCCCAATAGTAGATAAAATAATCCGCGTTAATCTGCGTTTCAAATAATCAATCACACGGTTATCACACCGTCGAATACTTTCTCGGCGGGACCGGTCATGAAGAGGCGGGTGCCTTCGCCTGCCCAGCGGATGCGGAGCGTGCCCCCGTCCATGATGATGTCCGATTCTCCGGGGCAACGGTGGGTGTATGCCGATGCCACGGCGGTGGCGCACGCTCCGGTGCCGCATGCCATCGTGATGCCCGAACCGCGTTCCCATACACGCATGCGGACACGGCCGGGAGCCAATACCTGCGCGAACTCCACGTTCACACGGTCGGGGAAGAGCGGATGACGCTCCAGTACCGGTCCCACACGGGGCAAATCCACCTGCTCCATATCGTCCACGAAAATCACCAGATGCGGGTTGCCCATCGATACGGCAATGCCTTCGCGATAAGGATACCCCTCGCCCAAATCGACGGGATGAATCTCTGCCGGGATGCCCATATCCACCGTCACGGCGTCCACTTTGCCGTCCTCCACATGCAGGCGGAGGGTCTTGATGCCCGAAAGCGTGTCGAGAGTCACTTCGGTCTTACGGGTCAGACCGTACTCGTACACATACTTTCCGATGCAGCGGCTGGCGTTGCCGCACATCTTGGCTTCCGAACCGTCGGCGTTGAAGATGCGCATGCTGAAATCCGCCTTGCCGGACGAGCCTATCAGCACCAGCCCGTCGCTTCCGATGCCCGTATGGGGGCGGCTCCACGCCACCGCCAGCTCTTCGGGATTCGGCAGGGGATATATCAGGGTGTTGACGTAGATGTAGTCGTTGCCTGCCCCTTGCATTTTGGTAAATTCTATCTTCATTAATTAATAGTTAATAGTTAATAATTTATAGTCAATCAGAAATGAATTGCGAAAAAATCATTTGTCATGCTGAGTGCCCATTTCCAATGGAAACTCCATTCGATTATGACAGGTATTGTCATCCTGAGCGCCAGCGAAGGATCTTGTAGACATCCACGTGGATGTGAGATTCTTCCTCCCTACAGTCGTCAGAATGACAAGAGGGTTAAGGATAATCCGTCATTGGTAACGAAGTGAAGCATCTCGGATGCGCCCACGTGGATGTACACGAGATCCTTCACGTTCGTTTAGGATGACAATACAGGATGACAATACATCAAGAATTTTTCGCAAACCAATTTTGTTTTACTATTATAGTTGAATGTCCTCATTTTGGCGGTTTGCTTGTAGGGGCAGGGTTTGCCTGCCCGAATACATCCACGCAGGCGCATACGGGCGGGCGAACCCCGCCCCTACATGGAACCATTGCGGACATTCATTCATTTTTCCTCTGTGCGACGCGTCAGTTTTTGGCGTATGCCTCTTCGTGCACCCCTGCTACGGCACGTCCGCTCGGCTCGTTCATGTTCTTGAAAGCCTCGTCCCAGGCAAGCGCCTCGGCGGTGGAGCAAGCCACGCTGGGCACGCTGGGCACGCTTCGGGCGGCGCTCTCGCTGGGGAAATATTCCTCGAAGATGCTGCGGTAATAATACTCTTCCTTGTTCATCGGGGTGTTGACGGGGAAACGCTCGGCGGCATGTGCCATCTGTTCGTCGCTTACGGCTTGCGAAGTGACGGCTTTCAGCGTATCTATCCAGCTGTAACCCACCCCGTCGCTGAACTGCTCTTTCTGGCGCCATGCCACTCCTTCCGGGAGCATATCCTGAAATGCCTCGCGCACGATTTTCTTTTCGATGGTCTTTCCGGGGCACATCTTGGCGGCAGGGTTGAGCCGCATCGCCACGTCGAGGAACTCCTTGTCGAGGAAAGGCACGCGCCCTTCCACGCCCCATGCCGCGAGCGACTTGTTGGCACGCAGGCAATCGTAAAGGTAGAGCTTGGAGAGCTTGCGGAGGGTTTCTTCGTGGAACGCACGCGCATCGGGTGCCTTGTGGAAGTAAAGGTATCCGCCGAACACTTCATCGGCTCCTTCGCCGCTCAGCACCATCTTGATACCCATGCTCTTGATGACGCGTGCCAGAAGATACATCGGCGTAGAGGCGCGCACGGTGGTTACGTCGTAGGTCTCGATGAAATAAATCACATCGCGCACGGCATCCAGCCCCTCCTGAATGGTGTAGTTGATTTCGTGGTGCACGGTGCCGATGTGGTCTGCCACCTCGCGTGCCTTCGCCAGGTCGGGCGCACCTTTCAGCCCCACGGCGAACGAGTGCAGCTGAGGCCACCACGCCTCCTGTTTCCCGTTGCTTTCCACGCGGCGGGAAGCGTATTTCTTGGCAACGGCGGAAATGACCGAGCTGTCCAGCCCTCCCGAAAGCAGCACGCCATAGGGCACGTCGCTCATCAGCTGGCGGCGTACAGCGGCTTCGAGTGCCTCACGCAGTTCTTCCACGGATGCCGGATTATCCTTTACGGCATCGTACGACATCCAGTCGCGGGTGTACCAGCGCGTCATCTTTCCCTCCTTGCTGTCGTAATAGTGTCCGGGCAGGAAAGGTTCGTAGCGGTCGCAGAAACCTTCGAGCGCCTTCAGCTCGCTGGCACAATACACCTTGCCGTCGGCATCATAGCCGATGTAAAGGGGGATGACGCCGATGGGGTCACGGGCAATAAGGAAGGTGTCCTGCTCCTCGTCGTAGAGGGCGAAGGCGAAAATGCCGTTCAGTTCTTCCAGGAAATGGATGCCCTTGTCGCGGTAGAGGGCGAGAATCACCTCGCAATCACTTCCCGTCTGGAACTGGTACTTGCCCGCATACCGCTTGCGGATGTCCAGGTGGTTATAGATTTCGCCGTTTACGGCAAGTATTTGTTTATGGTCGGGCGAGAAAAGGGGTTGCTTTCCGCTTTGGGGGTCGACAATGGACAGACGTTCATGGGCAAGAATAGCGGTCCGCCCGCAATAGATTCCGCTCCAGTCGGGTCCGCGGTGACGTATTTTCTTTGCCATGGCAAGTGCCTTGTCGCGGAGCGGTTTGGTTTGTTCCTTGATATTGAATATGCTGACTATTCCACACATAAGTTTGTGAGTTTTTAAGTTTGTGATTTTTTGAGTTATTCACCACAGATTACACAGATTTTTATTTTTCTCTTTGTCATGCTGAGTGCCCATTCCCTGTGGAAAATCCATTCGATTATGACAGGTATTGTCATCCTGAGCGCCAGCGAAGGATCTCGTAGACATCCACGTGGATGTGAGATTCTTCCTCCCTACAGTCGTCAGAATGACAAGAGGGTTAAGGATAATCCGTCATTGGTAACGAAGTGAAGCATCTCGTAATCATCCACTCGGCGTATCCGAGATCCTTCACATTCGTTCAGGATGACAATGGAAAGTCTGCATGTTTTTATTCTAAAAAATTAATCCGCGAAAATCCGCGTTAATCTGCGTTTCAATGCATCCTTAATTTTTAGATGAGAGAAACCGGTCGATGCTTTCGGCGGCTTTCCGTCCTTCGGCGATGCATTTCACTACGAGGCTGGCGCCGGTAGCGGCATCCCCTGCCAGGAAAGCATTCGGGGGAAGCTGGGGAGCTTCCGGCTTCAGGAATCCCATGGCGAGCAATACCAAGTCTGCCTTGATGACTTCCTTCTTGCCGGTGGGTTTCATTACAGGGCGTCCTCCGCCTTCCGCAGGCACCCATTCCACTTCTTCCACTTCCACACCACACACGTGTCCGTTCTTCCCGATAAATTTAGTGGACGACAAACTCCAGCGGCGTGTGCATCCTTCTTCGTGACTGCTGCTGGTTTTCAGCACTACGGGCCATTGGGGCCAAGGCGTGGCTGGATTATCTCCTACGGGCGGCTTGGGCATAATCTCGATTTGTGTCACGCTTGCTGCTCCTTGGCGGTTGCTTGTGCCGATGCAATCACTTCCGGTATCGCCTCCGCCTATCACCAGCACGTGTTTGCCTCGGGCATCGATGCGCTCTTCTTTCGTGAAGGTCTGTCCGGCAAGTACCCGGTTTTGTTGTGCCAGCATCTCCATTGCAAAGTGGATGCCTTTCAGGTCTCGTCCGGGGATGGCGAGGTCGCGTGCCTGGGGGGTGCCGGTGCATACGCAATAAGCGTCGAAGCCTTCGGGCAGCTTCTGCACGTTGATTTCAGTATTGGGCTTGAACGTCACCCCTTCTGCTTCCATCAGCCTGATGCGCCGGTCGATGATGTTCTTTCCCAGTTTGAAGTTGGGGATGCCGAAGCGGAGCAATCCGCCGATGTATTCCAACTTCTCGAATACGGTTACTTCATATCCTTTCTTGTTCAGCTGGTTGGCAGCGGCAAGCCCGGTAGGTCCCGACCCGATAACCGCTACTTTCTTCCCGTTGCGCGGATAGTGTTTCGGCTTGATGTAGCCTTCGCGGAACGCCGCTTCGATGATAGCGGCTTCATCTTCGCGGATGGTGACCGGCGCATGAATACTCAGTTGCAGCACGCAGCTCTTCTCGCACAAGGCGGGGCAGATGCGTCCGGTAAACTCCGGAAAGTCATTGGTGCGGCTCAGTATCTGGAAGGCTTCTTCCCACTTGCCTTTATACATTGCGTCCTGAAATTCGGGCGGGCGGTTGCCCAGCGGGCATGCCCAATGGCAGAAGGGTACGCCGCAATCCATACAGCGCGAGGCTTGTAATTTGCGGTCGCTGGTATTGAGTGTCTGTTCTACTTCACTGAAGTCAGTAATCCGTTCGTGTATCGGCCGGTAGCCGGCTTCCTGACGGGGTATGGTTAAGAATGCTTTAGGATTTCCCATTGATGTAAGTTTTTGAAATTGTTTTTTTCACCACAGATTACACAGATTTAAATTATTAATATATAAGTATAATCTGTGTAATCTGTGGTGAGAAACTAATCTGTTTAGTAGTCTCTTTGCACTTCGGCAATCTTTTGCTGGAGTTTGCGCATCTGCTCTTCGGCAAGCACCTTTTTGTATTCAATCGGCGTCACCTGAATGAACTCGTCTACGTAACGGCTCCAGTTGTCGAGCATGGTGCGTGCCAATTGCGACCCCGTGTAGAGGTAATGCTGGCGTACCAGTTCGTGCAGTTCCTTGCGGGCGGTGGAGTCTTCCAGCAAGGAGAGTTCCACCATTTCCATGTTGCAGAAATAGTCGAAGTTATGGTTCTTGTCCCACACGTAAGCCACGCCTCCGCTCATACCGGCGGCAAAGTTACGTCCGGTTTCTCCCAATACGACCACCCGTCCGCCGGTCATGTATTCGCAACAATGGTCGCCTACGCCTTCTACTACGGCTATGGCACCCGAATTGCGCACCGCAAACCGCTCTCCGGCACGTCCGTTAATATACACTTCGCCGCTTGTAGCACCATAGAGCAGGGTATTGCCCACGATGGTATTCTTCTCGGCATCGAAATTGCTCCGTACAGGAGGCTGTACTGAAATGTGGCCTCCGCTCAAGCCCTTGCCCAAATAATCGTTGGCTTCCCCTTCCAGCTTGAAGCTGATGCCGTGGGTCAGGAAAGCGCCGAAACTCTGTCCTGCCGAGCCTTTGAACTTCACGTTGATGGTCTGGTCGGGCAAGCCTGCCTCACCATACTTCAACGCTACGGCTCCCGAGAGCATCGTGCCTACTGCACGGTCGGTATTGGCAATGGCATATTCCAGCGATACTTCTTTCTTGCTCTCCAACGCCTCACGGGCAGCGGCAAGCATCGCTACGTCTTTCACGTTGTCGATGTCGTGCTTTTGTATAGTGACGTTGTGCAGTGCCGACCCGTTGTTCACCTGATGCAGGATGCGGCCGAAGTCGAGCAGGGCTGCCTTGCTTCCCATTTGGCGGGGCTTGATTTCGATGAGGTCGGTACGTCCTACAATGTCATCGAGGTGCTTGAAGCCCATTTCGGCAAGATACTCGCGCACCTCCTGTGCCAGGAAGCGGAAGAAATTGACTACATATTCGTATTTCCCGCGGAAATGGTCGCGTAACTCCGGATTCTGGGTAGCTACGCCCACCGGGCACGTGTTGGCGTGGCACTTGCGCATCATCACACATCCCAAGACAATCAGTGCCGCCGTACCGAAACCGAATTCTTCGGCTCCCAGCAATGCCATGCTGATAACATCCCGTCCGGTCTTCAGTTGTCCGTCGGTCTGCAGGCGTACCTGTCCGCGCAAACCGTTCAGCACCAATGTCTGCTGAGTCTCGCTCAACCCTATTTCGGGCGGGATGCCCGCATAGCGCATGGATGAGGCGGGCGAAGCCCCTGTGCCTCCTTCGGCTCCCGAAATCACAATCAGGTCGGCTTTCGCCTTCGCTACGCCGGCGGCTATGGTTCCGATACCGCTCTCTGCCACCAGTTTCACGCTGATTTGGGCTTTCGGATTCACGTTCTTCAAGTCAAAGATGAG
The DNA here is from genome assembly GCF_000190575.1 of Phocaeicola salanitronis DSM 18170. Lineage (NCBI taxonomy): Bacteria > Pseudomonadati > Bacteroidota > Bacteroidia > Bacteroidales > Bacteroidaceae > Phocaeicola > Phocaeicola salanitronis. The sequence continues at coordinate 3,159,242 of NC_015164.1, forward strand.
CTGAGCCAAATCCTCGATGGAGTAGATATCGTGATGGGGCGGAGGTGAAATCAATGAGATGCCCGGAATGGAATGGCGCGTACGGGCGATGACCTCGTTCACCTTGAAGCCCGGAAGCTGTCCGCCTTCACCGGGCTTGGCTCCCTGCGCCACCTTGATTTGTATCTCTTCGGCATTCACCAGGTATTCGGCGGTCACTCCGAAACGTCCCGATGCCACCTGCTTGGTCTTGCTACAGAGCGAGATGCCGTCGAACGTGTCGTGAAAGCGGTCCGAATCCTCGCCTCCTTCGCCCGTATTGCTCCGTGTGCCCAGCTTGTTCATCGCAAGCGTCATTGCCTCGTGGGCTTCCTTGCTGATGGCGCCGAACGACATGGCTCCCGTCACGAAATGTTTCACTATATCCTCTACCGGCTCCACTTCTTCTACCGGAATGGGGTTGCGCTTGAAGGAGAAGAAGTCGCGCAAGAAAATGGGATGCTCTTTCTCGTCCGCCTTGCGGGTGTATTCCTTGAACTTGGCATAGCTTCCCGTGCGTGTGGCGAGCTGAAGGGCACTGATGGTTTCAGGGTTCCAGGCATGTTTCTCTCCGTCTTTCCGGTAAGAGAACTGTCCGATATGCGGCAATAAAGGCTCTACTTCATCCGGCATGAACCCGTTGTCGTGGAACGTGATATAGTCTTTGGCTATCTCTTCCAGCCGGATGCCTCCCACCGAAGACGTTCCGGTGCCGAAATAAGCCTTCAGCAATTCTTCACTCAGCCCGACGGCTTCGAATATCTTGGCGCCGCGGTACGAACGGATGGTACTGATGCCCATCTTGCTCATCACCTTATACAATCCCTTGCAGATGGCCTTGATGTAGTTCTTTTCCGCGGTTTCATAGTTCATTTGGATTTCGTTGCGTTTCACCAGTTCGTCCAATACCGCAAATGCCATGTACGGATTGAAGGCACTTGCCCCGTATCCCAGAAGCAGGGCGGCATGCATCACCTCACGCACCTCTCCGCTTTCTACAATCAGCGCGGTCTGTACACGTTTCTGCACGCTGATAAGGTGATGGTGCACGGCACTTACGGCAAGCAGGGACGGGATGGCGGCGTGTTCCGTATCGATGCCTCTATCCGACAGGATGATATAGTTTACGCCATCATCTACCGATTGTTCGGCTTTCTTGCACAACTGGGTCAGGGCTTCCTGCAATCCTGCCTTCCCTTTGCTGACTTCGAAGAGCGCAGGAAGCTTCACGGTATTGAAGCCCTTATAGCGGATGTTGCAGAGAATGTCCAGTTCGGTATTGGTAAGGATGGGATGCGGAAGGCGTACCATCTTGCAATGGCTTTCGCTGGGCAAGAGGATGTTGGTGCCCACCGCCCCGATGTATTCGGTGAGCGACATCACCAGTTCCTCGCGTATCGGGTCGATAGCAGGGTTGGTCACTTGTGCGAACTGCTGGCGGAAATAGTTGAATAGCAACTGAGGCATGTCGCTCAGCACCGCCAGCGGGGTATCGTTTCCCATGGATGCCGTAGGTTCGGCACCGTTGGTGCACATCGGTGTCAGCGTGCGTTCGATGTCCTCGCGCGTGAAACCGAAGGCACGGAGCTTACGCTCGAAGTCGGGCACGGTATTTTCCACCTTCCGCCCGCTCTTCAGGGTGTTCAGTTCGATGCGGTTGGCAGAAAGCCATTGGCGGTACGGGCGTGCCGATGCAAGCTGTTCTTTCAATTCCCCGTCGTAATAGATTTTGCCTTCCTGGGTATCGATAAGCAATATCTTTCCCGGCTGGAGGCGTCCTTTTTCCTTGATGGTCTCCGGCTCGAAACTGATGACACCCGCCTCGCTTGCCACCACCATCATGTCATTTTTCGTAATGAGGTAGCGTGCCGGACGCAAGCCGTTACGGTCCAACATACCTCCGGCATACCTTCCGTCGCTGAAAAGCAGGGCGGCAGGCCCGTCCCACGGTTCCATCAGGATGGAATGGTATTCGTAGAATGCCTTCAGGTCTTCGCTGATAGGATTCTTGTCGTTGAACGATTCGGGCACCAGCATCGCCATGGCATGAGGCAGGCTCAAGCCCGACATCACGAAAAACTCCAATACATTGTCCAGCGAGGCGCTATCGCTCATGCCCGGCTGGATGATGGGACGGATATCCTTTACATTGCCCAGAGTAGGCGTAGAAAGCACACTTTCCCGGGCTTCCATCCATGCACGGTTTCCCCGGATGGTATTGATTTCGCCGTTATGCGCCAAGAGGCGGAAAGGCTGGGCAAGGCTCCACGTGGGGAAGGTGTTGGTGCTGAAGCGGGAATGCACGATGGCAAGCCCGCTGGTGAAGTAAGGTTGTGTCAGGTCCTGGAAATACTCGCGTACTTGCACCGACGAGAGCATACCTTTATAAATAATGTTCTTGCTGGACAATGACACTATGTAGAAGTCTTTGTGTTGTATCCGCTTCTCGATTTTCTTGCGTATGATATACAAGGTACGTTCCAGGTTTTCCACGTCCGTGGCACCGGTGATGAACACTTGCTTGATAGCCGGCTCCGTCTCCTGTGCGCTTTGCCCCAGGATGGAAGAGTTGACCGGTACGCTCCGCAGGTGCATCAGGGTAAGCCCTTCACGCTCTATTTCCTCTATCATGATGCTCAGGATGCGTGCCTGTTCCTGCTCGTCCTTGGGCAGGAAAACCAACCCTGTGCCGTACTTTCCTTTTTCAGGTACCGGTATGCCTTGCAACAAGATAAACTCATGAGGAATCTGTACCATGATGCCGGCACCGTCTCCGGTCTTGTTGTCGGCACCTTCCGCCCCGCGGTGTTTCATATTCTCCAGCACTTTCAGTGCCGAGTCCACCAGTTCGTGCGACTTGTTGCCATGAATGTCTACAATCATTCCCACACCGCAAGCATCGTGCTCGTATGCAGCATCGTATAATCCCGTTTGTTGTACGTCTGTAGCTGCGCTGCTCTCCATTCTGATAAAAGTTTCCTCTTTCATTGGTGTTTGCTTTCTTTTTACTACTGTTTGGTTGTTTGTATCTATCTCTTTGACTGCAAAGATAGAGAATGTGCAAACATTATGTATAGCGAATGGCATGTTTTGTTTCAAAAAAGATGATACATGCGTAGTGTTGCTTATAGATTTGCTTAAATGTGGCTGTGTATCCGATGTGATTGTAAGCAAAATATTGTTGTTTTATTTCAAAATGAAAGTTGCATGTCTGTTGAAGCATGCGTAAACATCGGGAGCGGTGCCGAAGTCTTTCCGCTTATAACAGAACGGATTGGGTTTGCGGAAATACGGCATGTAGTAGAGGAGTCACATTGTGTCGTCTCCCCGGATGTATTCAGAGACGCCACGGTGTGACGTCTCTACTGGAAAAACAGGCTCTTATAATTTTCGTATTTTATTTCTGATGGACGTGACAAAATGTTTTGTCACGTCCGCGGAGGGTTCCGGAGCTAAAATATCCGTTTTTTCATCTCTGCTACGAATCCGGAAATAATCTGATAGAGACGTTGCAGGTCGGTTTCCTCTCCGCATGCTGTTTCCAGCGGACAATATCCCGTTTGCTGGCGGTTGATGATGTGAGGCACTTCCTTGCCGCACGAAAGTTTCACGCCGTATTGTTCAAACAGCTTGCGGGCAGGAGTGCTGACTACGTTTGCATAGACTTCTGCCATTCCTCCCATTATCATCAGGGCAGCGGCTCCTTTACCTACCACCTTGTCGGCTATCGTGGCTCCTTGCATAAAGGCAGGGTCGGTGTTGTACAGTTCGTACAGGTCGGCTACGCCGCGCTGGGAAAATGTGCGTGTCTCGCCGTGGTTGGCGATGACGCATGAAAAGCCTCCTTCGTGAAGAAGGGAAATAAGTTGGTTCATCTTTTTAATTTACGATTTTGCGATTTACTATTTACGATTTATGCTTATATCAGGAGTTAAGGAGTTAAAAGGAGTTATCACTCCGCTGCGCTCCGTTAGGAGTTAAGCCAATAGTTTTGTTGGTGACAGGAACCGATACATGTAGTAGAGACGTCACATTGTGGTGTCTTTGTCACGCCGGATTTGTAATCCGATTCCGTTTGCTGCTGATGCGGATTACAAATCCGCAAGGTGGGTTACGCTGGATTACAAATCCAGCGTGACAAAAGGTATTGGCTTAACTCCTGACTCACAATGTCTCCTGCTTCAGCCTTTCCACGTATTGGTCGATGCGCTGCATCTCGCGGGGAATGTCGATGTACTGCGGACAGTGCGGATTGCATTGCTCGCACCCGATGCAGTGGGATGCCTGGCGCAGGCGGGGAACGCTGCGGTCGTAGCCTATCAGGAAGGTGCGGCGTGCTTCGGCGTAGTTGGGGTCGAGCTTGCTTTGCGGCATGTTGCCTTCGTTCACGCATTTGTTGTAGTGGAGCAATACCCCCGGAATGTCGATGCCATAGGGGCAAGGCATGCAGTATTGGCAGTTGTTGCATGGGATGGTGGGGTATTTGAGCATCAGCTCGGCGGTATCGAGCAGGAATTGCTGTTCCTCCTGGGTGAGCGGTACCAGCGGCGAATAGGTGCGGATGTTGTCTTGCAGATGCTCCATGTAGGTCATGCCGCTTAGTACGGTGAGCACCATGGGCGGTGTGCCGGCAAAGCGGAATGCCCACGAAGCGACGCTGTTTTCGGGGTTGCGTGTCTTCAGACGTGCTACGATGTGTTCGGGCACTTTCGACAGGCGTCCTCCCTGCAGGGGTTCCATGATAACCATCGGAATGTTCCGCTTGGAGATTTCGGCATACAGGTAGTCGGCGTTGACGTTTCTGCCCGATGCGTGCTTCCAGTCGGAATAGTTCAGCTGGATTTGGATGAAATCCCAGTGCACCTGCTCGTGGTATGCCAGTATCTTGTCGAACTCTTCCTTGCTTCCGTGGAACGACCAGCCGAGGTGACGGATGCGTCCTGCCTCACGTTCTTTTACCAGATAGTCCAGCAGTCCGTTGTCGATGAAGCGGTTCTGGAAGCTGCGCTTGCCGGTGTTGCCCAGCGAGTGGAGCAGGTAGTAGTCGATGTAGTCCGTCTGGAGCTTCTTCATCGAGTCGTGATACATTTCTACGCTCGACTTGAAGTCCGTAAGGTCGAAGTTCGACATCTTGGTGGCGATGAAGTATTTTTCTCTCGGGTGTCGTTTCAAGGCGATGCCTGTCGAGGTTTCCGACCAGCCCTGCACATATACGGGTGCCGTATCGAAGTAATTCACTCCGTGTTCGATGGCGTAGTCTATCAGGCGGTTCACCTCTTCCTGGTCGATGACGTTTCCGCCTTTCTCGGGTGCGGGGAGCGTAGGCCAGCGCATACATCCGTAGCCCAGAATGGAGACTTGGTCTTTTGAAGGCGGGAAGTTGCGGTAAGTCATCTTGCCCGTTGGCACAGGGTTTTGTGCAGATGTCTCGGCTGATTCTTTGGGGGAGCATCCCGTCAGGGCTGCGGCGGTACCGGCGGTGCTGATGCCTACTATTTTCAGGAAATCCCTGCGGTTCATGCGATTATCTTGTTTGTTCATAATAGCAATTTTTTATTCGTTCTGATTTTTAGAAACGCGGATTATCGCAGATTAACGCAGATTTATAAGGAAAATGAATCTGATATATAGTCTGCGGAAATCTGCGTGAATTTGCGTTTCAGCTTAAATGATTCGGTGAACTTCGTGGCCTTCTACGTAGATGGCGCTGAGCGGGCGTGCCGGACACAGGTTCTCACAGGCTCCACATCCGATGCACTTCTCGGTGTCTACTGCCGGAATCTTGAGAGATTCGGAATCCGACGGGTCGGAAGGTATCATGGTGATAGCGCCTGTAGGACAATGGCGTGCACAGTTTCCGCATGCCTGTCCGTCGGTGAGCGGGATGCAGCGTTCTTTCACCCATACGGCATGGCCTATCTGGATGGCAGACTTTTCGGCTTTATCTATCAAGTGAATGGCACCTGTCGGACAGACTTCCGAACATTTCGTGCATTCGGGGCGGCAATAACCGCGTTCGTACGATGCGGTAGGTTGCATGAACGTGTCAAGCGAAGAAGAAGGACGGAGCACTTCGTTGGGGCAGACCGATACGCAAAGCTGGCAAGCGGTGCAATGTTGCTGCATATTGCGTGCGCTCTGCGACCCCGGAGGAGTAATCGGAGTCTGGCGTTTCGGAGCCTGCTTGTCGATGATGTCAGCAAGCCCGCCGTCCAGTTTGACGATTTCGGCTTTCTTTACAGCCTGTGCCTTGGCTGCGGAGGCAAGGAGCAACAACGACCCTGCCAGTACCTCACGCCGTCCCTTATCTTTGGGTTGCGAAGTAGGTTGTGACGGAGCGGCTTCTTTCTTTCCGTAGGCAAAACGGTAGTGGATGGCATCGTGCTTGCATTGCTTCAGGCAGTCGAAGCAAGTCACGCACCGGCTATGGTCTACAGCTGCGTTCGGAATATCAATGCAAGCCGCTTTGCAACGGCGTGCACACAAGTTGCATTTCCTGCATTTCTCTTTATCGATTTCGATGCGGAACAACGAAAATTTAGAGATAACCCCCAACACGGTTCCTACGGGGCAGACGGTATTGCAATACGTACGTCCGTTCCGCCACGCCAATACACCTATTATTATAAAGGTAAGCAGGGCGATGAGAAATGTCGGAAGGCTCTTCAGCCACACCTCGGTTTCATAGAAAGCGTAGCTGTCGGCACGCTCCGCAAAATAGGCGAGCAGGTTGTTTCCCCATTGATAGACGGGAGCAAACAGGTTGTTGGCGATTCTTCCGTAGGCGCTATAAGGGGCAATCAGTGCGGCAATCGAAGTGAGTCCGCCTGCCATCAACGCCAAGAACACGACCAATACGCTATAACGCAACACGTTTTTCGCTTTCGAATACGTATAAGGAAGTTTTTTCTTCCCTCGTCCTATCCGCGCCACGATGTCTTGAAAGACTCCCAACGGGCAGATAACGGAACAGTAAATGCGTCCGCATACGAAAGTAAGCACTATAAGAAGGAGCACAACGCCGACATTGAGTGCCAATACAGCCGGCAAGAACTGAATCTTAGCCATCCATCCGAACCATGCATGCAATGTCCCTGTAAAGTCGAGGAACAAAAGTGTGACGATGCAAAAGAATAGGAAAGCTATTACTTGTCTGATTTTTTGCAACATAATGAGTAGTCTTTTGTTATTTCATGTCACAAAATTAGAAGAAAATGTTTTTTATGGTATCAGGCAGATAACAAAACTTTCTTAATGCCGATAATTTATATCAGGTCTAAGTTTATTCTTAATTTGTCATGCTAGATTTTGTCACGCTGAATTTGTAATCCAGCGTAATGAAAGGCACAGAGGCACACAGAAAAAAATAAAATTTGAATATCCGCATTTCACCCAATTGCCTTGTAGGGGCGTATCGCATACGCCCGAATACGTCAACTAATCCACGTGGATGTCTTCAGGGCGTATGCGATACGCCCTTACATGGGATGTTTGCGGATATTCAATAAATAAAAACTCTGTGTGCCTCTGTGTCCTCTGTGGTGAAAAATGATAAACTTATTTCACTAATTCATATTCCAGGCAAGCCATGATGAAAGGACCGATGGCCTTACCTTCATTGTTCACGATGGTTACGTCTTTACCGCACAGGTAATAGTCGGGTGTACCGTCGCGCGAGGGATCTTTTGCCGGACCCAATCCTGCCGAACGGCAACTTTGGTTCAGGTTGATGGTGCCGTCTTCGTTGGTGGTGACAAAGGTTTTCAGCAATCCTTGGTATGCCTTTTCGGCTACGTCCTTATAGCTTTCGGGCAGGATGCCGAGGCGGATGCCTTTCAAATAAGCGTAGGTAAACATGCTCGAAGCCGAGGACTCCAGGTAATTGGCGATGCCGCATCGGCTTACGAACGAGTCGTCGTATTGCAGCAATTGGTACCATACGTCGCTTTCCCGGTCTTGCCAGCGTGCCAGCCCCTTGGCTACGGTATTTACGATGGTCTTCAGCTCATTGTAGTCGGGGTGCGACTGGGGCATCACTTCCAGCACGTCGACCAGTGCGGCGAAATACCAGCCCATGCCCCGTCCCCAGAATTCCTTGGAGCAGCCTTTGTGAGGTTCGGCTTTGTTTGCCCAGAACGAGTTGACATCCTCGGGATTGGCGGACCATGCGTGATAATACAATTGCTTGCCGGCATCGTAGGTATGGCGGGCGATGGTCTTGAACTGGTGCGCAATGTCGGTCCATGCCTTTGTATTATCGGGCTCGAAGTTGGCTTGCCATTCGGCATAGAAGGCGGCTCCCATATAGAGGCCGTCCAGCCACATCTGTCCCGGATAGATATCTTTGTGGAAGAAACATCCTTTGGCATCGCCTGTCTGGATACGCGAATAGTCGTTCACCAGGTAATTGCGGAGCCAGTCGGCAGCCTTTTTGTAGCGGTCGGCATTGTGCGTGCCGTTCTGCTCGTCCAAGGCTTTTTCGTGGCGGTAAAGGGCGAAAAGCACCTTGCCCGAATTGATGTTGTCGATGTTTCCTTTCTTGAAGTTCTTGAAGGTGCCGTCGGGATTGATGGCGTTATCAGCATAGTCTTTAGCCCATTGGTAATAGTCGGCGGTCCAGTCGGCATATTGGTATTGCTCGCAAAGGTTCAGGAGCGACTTGGCTACCAGCCCGTTCACGTAGTCCCACGATTTCCCGTGTGTCCATTGTTTGCCTTGCGATTCCGCCATGCGTTGCGAATAGCGTGTTTGCGCCCCTACGGTAAGCGATGCCAGCAGGAAGCATACGGTCCATGCGAATGTTTTCATTGTTCGATAGTTTTTAGGGTTAAGTATGTGTACAAAATAAATCGACATTTCACCACAGGGGACACGGAGCCGTTAATATTTTTCCTCTGTAGTGAAAACAAAAAAGACTGATTGAAATTCATCAACCAGTCTTTTTCGGCAGAGGTTCCTGGCGGATTCGAACCGCCGTGCACGGTTTTGCAGACCGCTGACTAAGCCACTCATCCAAGGAACCATTTTCGTTGTTGTCTTGGCACTTGCTTTTCTCAAATGCGTTGCAAAGGTATAACTTATTTTTGAATCTGCAATACATTCCGCCGGTTTTTATGAAATTTCTTCATGTTTTTTCAAAAAATGCTCTTTATTGCGGTCATGTGCATCGGTGGTTTGCCCCTGTATGTTCGCCGCGCCGGCGAACAGGCATCGCAAACGAACATAAGTGAATCAGCCGACTCACTTATGTGAAACGCCCGACTTACTTATGTGAAATGCCCGATTCACTTATGTTCATCAAAACGTATACTTGATTTGCGAAACCGATACATGTAGTAGAGACGTCACATTGTGGCGTCTCCCTTTCCGCAAGGTAAATGCAGTTTGTCACGGCGGATTTGCAATCCGCCGTAATGAAGAATCGGATTTGTAATCCGAACCCATTGCTGCTGATGCGGATTACAATTGACTTCGTCGACCTACGGTTCCGCACATAGGTTACACCGGATTGCAGATCCGGCGTGACAGGTAATGGAGTAGAGTATGTATAGTTTCTTTTATGAAGATATACTTACTTTGCCGATGAAGTATATATTCATTTTTCGGGGGTATCTTTTTGCTTTTTGCGGGCAAGTAAGTTAAAATGTGCCAATATGTCAATGTATTGATTGATTTTACATCGACACATTGACACATTAGCACATTAACACATTAGCACATTATTTATTACAGATGGAATTTATACCCCACCGAGAGCGTCAGCGTATGATAGTTGGCGCCGATAACGTCTCTTTTGTTTTCCTTTCCGAGCGAAAGGTCGTATTGCAGCTTCGTGTACCAGTTGCGGATTTCTACGCCTACGTTAGCCGTCACTCCCCAGTCGAACTTGCGGTCTTTGTCGTATAAGAACAGGTTCGAGTTGCCCGCTTCGTCTTCTCCATACACAAAGCCGTCGTAATATTGTTCCGTCGGGCCGGGGAACGAGCCTTTAAGGAGCCGCTGGTTTCCGTCTACCTTGGTCTTTACGCACAGCCCCACGTAAGGCCCTACGCCGAAAAACACTTTGGTGTCCTTATTAATTTGCCAGTTGAACTTGGCGAGGACGGGAAGCTGGAGGAAATGGCGCGTCCGCGAAACGGTTTCCATCCACGTGGCATCGTCGTTGCTGTAGATTCCTCCGTTATCAATCTGATAGTGGTGGAACGTATAGAACAATCCCGATTCGATGCCGAAATGTTTGGTGAGGTTGAAATCTACGGCAACTCCCACTTTAGCCGCAGGCCGCCAGTCTTCTCCAGACGGAGGCCGTCTTACGACAGAAACACCCGCTTCGGGCGACAAGGTAATGTTCTGTGCACTCAGTGTGCATGCGCCTAACAGCAAGGCGCAGAAAAATAACTTTGTTCTCATAACTTTTTTATTTTATGGATTAAGAGCCTGTTTAAATTTTGCTCAGGTTAATTTTGCGAATTGTTTTCGAGGATGTTTTTCTGATTTTATGAGGAGGATAGCGGGCTATCTGACGAATAAAATCTGGAAAACAGACCGGAAACAAACGCAAAAGAACCTGATAGAATATTACTTTATTGGAAAATTTAAACAGGCTCTAAAATCGCAGCAAAGATAGGTGGCATGCGGGATAGGTTGTGCCTTCATTAGGCTTGTATAAGTCTTTTTGAGTTCCCTCAACCATGCTTGCTTTGTGTGAAATGCGTTTGAATACTGTTAAATGATATATGTCCATTGCGATGAAATATATGTATTTATGGTAAAACAAAATTGATTTGCGAAAATAATGCATGTAGTAGAGACGTCACATTGTGGCGTCTTCCTTTCCGCAAGGTTGATGATAGATGTTTCGGTATGTGAGCATATTGCGGATGTATTCAGAGATGCCACAATGTGACGCCTCTACTGAAAACAGATTTTTAGAAGCTGTTTTGAATTTATCGTGCGATGATTTGGGATGAGTTTTTGAGGCATTTTCGCTTCTGTGATGAGGAAGATAGCGGGCTATCTGACGAAGAGCAGGAGCGAAAAGGACCAAAAAATCGCCCAAAGCACACACGAAAACGGATACATCAAGCCAAGAAAAACTTTTTGGAGAAATTCAAAACAGCTTCTTAAATATTCGCAATTCATTTTAAGGCTGCTTGCTTGGAATATAGGACTTTCTTTGCTGCGTCAGAATATTAATGGTTAATGGGTTGAAATATCCATATACAGGTTTCCGTAGACAATGTAGCCGGAATAGCTGAAACTGAATGTATCATCTACTGTTTTTTCTCCCGAAAAAGTCAGGCGGGTATAATCGTCTTCTGTCACTTCCGTCAACGGGAGGTTGTCTATCACAATGGAGCTGTAGCCTTTAATCACGTTGTTCAGCGTTATGCTGCCTGTCTTGAGGTCTCCGCTATGGAATGTTGCGGAAGCATCTCCCGATACCGTTTCTCCGTCTATGGTTGCGGAAAGAAGATTCTTTTCATTGCCGGGTGCATAAGTTCCGTTCAGGTAGTTCCCTAATTCAATGCCTTCATTTTCATCATCACAGGATACGAATGTCATAGGACTGAGGCAAAGGCCTATGAATAGAAAATACGTTAAACCTGTGAGTAATAGTCTCATTCTTTTCATTGTTTTACTTGTTTTTGGTTTGCTGCAAAGTTAGATACAACGAGTAAAACCAGCAAGAAAGCGGCCTTGATTTCAGTTTAACATAATGAATTAAAACATTATTGAAAATCAGTATGTTGTGAATGGATTTAATAGCTCAATCTGTACATTGTATTTCAGAGTTCCCAAATCCAAGAGTCGAAGCTCTTTTTTTCGGAAGAAATGCCAAGGTGTGTGTAGATTTTCTTTTTCAAGCGAGACTTGGAAGTAGAAACCGATGCGGGCGAAATGGCTAAAAGCGTAGCAATTTCGCTGACGGAGAAATGCAGCTTGATCAGGCAGCAAAGCAGCACTTCGTATTCGCTTAAGGTGGGGACAGCAGCGAGCAGGCGTTTGCCGAAGCCGGCATAAACCGTATCGGTAAGCTGGCAGATGCGGTTTCGCTCCTTATCGGTCAGGCAAACAGGTTTCTGATGCAACGCCACGAGATAGGGGTGCGTTTCGAGCACCAGTGCGGACAACTGGTCTCTGTGTGACTTCAACAGGTTTAATTCTTCGGCGTTCGAATCCGCCTTATGCGTTGATTTGTGTGTGGAGATTTCGTTTTGCAGCCGTTCGTTGTTTTGATGTAAGGTTTGGTTTTCTTCACGCAGCGATGCAAGTGTTTCTTGTAGTTCTTCCATTTGTTCAGTAGCTTCCCGGTTCTCGGCGATTCGTGTTTCCAGTTCTGCAATGTACGTGTTGTTTCGGGCAATGAGCCGTTTGTTGTCATTCAACTGTGTAGTCAAGCGGTTCAGTTCCGCATTTTTCCGGCGTATCGTTGTTTTCCGGTAATATAAGAAATAGATGACGGCTCCTGTCAGGCAGAGAACGGCAATAATGCTCAGTAAGAACAGGCGTGTAGCGTGATAGGTTAGTCTTTGGTTTTTATTAATAAGTTTTTGGTGTTCGTATTTTTCTTTATAGGCAATGATAGCTTCGCTTTTATCTAATGCATAGACTGAATCCTGATAGAATAATAAGGAATCGCAGAAATCGGTCATATATTGTCGGTAGGCGGGCTGATGGCTTAGAGACAATAATGCATCGTACACTCCTGCAAGTGTGTAGACATTGGACGTATGCAGGGCTTTCCTTAAATAATAATAAGCTGAATCATATTTTTCCAGACAAAAGAAGGTTTCACCTAACCCGTAATAATCTTGAATGGAAGTTGTATCGCTTTTGAGAGCTTGTTTTTCTAAAGCTAAAGCTTTCTCGTATTCTCCTAAAATAAAATAGACATCTGCCAATTCGCTTTCTAAAGAGTAGAAAGGTTCATGTATGCTGTCTCGTATCTGAATGGCATGGTTGTAGGAGTGGATGGAACGTTCGTAATCCCCTTTTACAGCATACGTTCTACCTAAATATTGTAAAGAAGTCATTTCATACCGCTTGCAAGAGTCTTTCACGGCATAATCGTAGGCTTCCTGAAAGGCTTCCAGGGCATAGTCGGTCAGGTCGCGGTACACATACAGGTTGCCCAGCGAGGACATCACCAGGTATCCTAACTTATCGTCATCGGTTTTCTCCATTTCCGCTTTCGCTTCTAAAAAATAATCCATGGCTTCCGTGATATGCTTCAGCTCGTAGTTGACGTTTCCCATATAGAGTGCCGACATGGCTTTGCGGCGGGCGTTGTCCGTAGGGCGATAGTATTCGTAGGCGATGCGGATCAGGGAATCGGAACAAAAGGGAAGCATTTGCTTGTATCGGGCTTGCGTCACCAAGAGGCACCACAGGGCGTGCTGCTCTTTAGCATGTGCATCGGGCTTGGGCATCGTTTCGAGAATGTGCAGGGCACTGTCGGGACGGTCGAACATCACCGCTTCCGCCTGTGCCAGTTCGGGCAGGGGCGTATCTTCTGCTGGGCGTGTGCATCCCAGAAACAGGCATGCCGCCATCAGGCTGATGAGCAAAAGAGATAAGTGAGCTGTCTTCATGTTGTCTTTGGTTTCCGCAAAAGTACGGAAATACCCCGACTTCATAGAAAGATAAACATGGATTAACGTGTAATTAACGCAGATTTACCGATGCGCCTTGCCGTGTTTCTCTTTCGGGCATCCGGCGCATCCGGAACATCCGCAGCCGCAACCCGGTTTCTTCTTCTTGAAGAACTTCAGGAAGTGACGCCCTGCGCAGACAGCGCAGAGCAGCACGATGATATAAACAAGAATGTCTTGTATGTCCATAATTTGTTAAGTATAAGTTGATATAGATGATTCAGGGAACACATATTGTACTTGTCACGTCCTGTCACAATTGTCACGCCGGATTTGTAATCCGAAACCGTTTGCTGGTGATGCGGATTACAAATCCGCAAGGTTAATTACGCTGGATTGCAAATCCAGCGTGACAAAAAAGTTAAAAGCCTCTGTGAGCCTCTGTGCTCTCTGTGGTGAAATATCAACAAAACAACCTCCCTATCTGGTACACCGCGAACGAGACGAGCCATGCCAGTGCCGTGGTGTAGCAGGCGGCGAAGGCTGCCCACTTCCAGCTTCCCGACTCGTTCTTGATAGCCGCTATCGTAGCGATGCAGGGGAAGTATATCAGCACGAAAAGCATGTAGCCGTATGCCACCAGGGGCGTAATGGGGATGCGTTCGGAAAGGTTGACGTTTTCGATGTCCTCCTCATTCGTATAGAGAACCCCCAGCGTGCTTACTACCAGCTCCTTGGCTCCTACGCCCGACAGCAGCCCGATGCCCATCTTCCAGTCGAATCCCAGCGGTTCGATGACCGGCTCGATGGCTTTTCCTATCTTGCCGATGTAAGAGTTCTCCTGCTGTTCGGCGGTGGTGCTGTAGGCGTCATGGTTCGGATAATATCCCAAAAACCAGATGATGACAGACGCTATCATGATGATGCCTCCCATTTTCTTGAGGTATTGCGCGCCTTTCTCCCACGTGTGGCGTGCCACGGATTTTGCCGTAGGCATGCGGTAGGGGGGAAGCTCCATGACGAACGGGGCGTCTTCGCCTTTTACGATGAACTTGCTGAAGACACGCGCCATGAGCACCGCCAGCAGGATGCCGATGGCATAGAGCGAGAGCAGTACCAGACTGGCACGGCTGGGGAAGAAGGCGCCTATCAGCACCAGGTAGATAGGCAGGCGGGCGCTGCACGACATCAGCGGATTGATGAGCATCGTGACCAGCCGCGCCTTGCGGCTCTCGATGATGCGTGAGGCCATGATGGCGGGCACGTTGCATCCGAAACCCATGATGAGCGGGATGAACGACTTGCCGTGCAGCCCCATCTTGTGCATGATTTTATCCATGATGAACGCCGCGCGCGCCATGTAGCCCGTATCTTCCATAAACGAGATGAAGATGTAGAGCAGCAGGATGTTGGGCAGGAATACGATGACGCCTCCCACGCCTCCGATGATGCCGTCGATGACCAGGTCCTTGAGCGGTCCGGCGGGCATGTAGTGTTCGGCAAGCGAGCCTATAGCCCCTACCAGCCACTCAATCCATTCCTGCGGATAGGCTCCGAGGGTGAAGGTGCACTCGAACATGACGTAAAGGAAGAGGAAGAAAATGGGAAAGCCCCAAATCTTATGGGTCACGATGCTGTCTACCACGCGGGTGAAGGCTTCGGTATGCTGGTTCTTCTCTACGTAAGTCTCTTTCAGCGCGCCCGAGATAAAGCCGTATTTGGCATCGGTGATGGCCTGTTCGCTGTCTTCGTTCATCGCCCGGCGGATGCGTTCGGCTTCCTTGTCGCGTGTCTGGATGACCTCCGTGCCGTTGGGCAGGGTCGAGATGACGTGCTGCTCGATATCCTTGTCGTTCTCCAGCAGCTTGATGGCGAGGAAGCGGGTGGAGTATTTGTAACGGATGTTCTCGTTTTTGCAGATTTCTTTCTTGATGGCTTCGATGCTCCGTTCCAGCTCCGGCCCGTGGTTGATGTGGATGTGGCGGATGTAGCTCTTGGCATCGGCAGATTCGTGCACTTCTTCCGCGTTGCTCCCGAACTTATGGTCGGGCACGTAGCGGTCGTGCCATTCGCGGAACTCGCGCATGGCTTCGCCTCGTATCTCTTCTTTCTGCCCCATGAAGTCGGCGCCTTCGTATAACCCGATAATCACATGGAAGAGGGTGTCGATGCCTTTTCCCGTACGGCTTACCGTAGGCACCATGGGCACACCCAGCAATTGTCCCAAGGATTTGTAATTGAGCGTGTTGCCGCTATGTTCCAGCGCATCGTACATGTTGAGTGCCACCACCATGCGCACGTTCATGTCGATAAGCTGGGTCGTAAGGTATAAGTTGCGCTCCAGGTTGCCTGCATCTACCACGTTGATGATGACGTCGGGGGTCTGCTCGATGATGTGCTTGCGCACATATAGCTCTTCGGGGCTGTATGCCGAGAGCGAATAGGTGCCGGGCAGGTCTACCAGGCGGAAGTGATAGCCCTGGAAATCGAAGTGTCCGGCTTTGGCATCCACCGTTACGCCACTGTAGTTGCCCACGTGTTCGTGCGCGCCCGAAGCTACGTTGAAAAGTGAAGTCTTTCCGCAGTTCGGATTCCCTACCAGTGCCACGTTGATGGTGCGGCGTTTGCCTTGCGCGATTTCGCGCAGCTTTTCGTCCGATACCGGAATGTCTTCAGCTATGGGATTGAGCACTTCGGTTTCTTTTATCGAAGCGCGTGCCTCCTCTTCACTCACTACTTCTATCATTTCCGCTTCCTGGCGGCGCAGGGAAATTTCGTATCCCATTATCTTGTATTTGATGGGGTCTTTCAGCGGAGCGTTCAGGATGACTTCCACCGTTTTCCCCTTGATGAAGCCCATTTCGATGATGCGCCGCCGGAATCCTCCGTGTCCCATCACCTTGATGATGACTCCTTTTTCGCCTGTTTTAAGTTCTGATAATCTCATGTCTTGTTATTTTGCCGCAAAGATATAAGATAGATTCTTGCTGTGCAAGTTATTTAGATTGTTTTTAAATAGAATGCAATCAAGTTGCATGCAACTTCGTATAGAGATGCAATTATGGGCAATAAGAATGTAGAAATTCAAAACGGTTTCTTAGTAGAGACGTCACATTGTGGCGTCTCTACAGTATGTATGATTTCCGCAAATCCATATTTATCCTCGCATATAAGTGCGTTGGCAAACGTATGCGGTCGCGTACGCCGATGCATGCGTATGCGATGACGTACGCATGCGTTCGTGTTTGTTGCCTCGTGCGCCCCCGTTTCTGTCCGCATTCCGTTGCCTGTTTTTCTATTCCTGCTTTTACGTGCGCACGCGCGAAATTAAATAATGGTATGTGATATCAGGTATCCTGATTCCAAGGAAAAGAAAAATATCTATTGCAATAGCTTGTATTTCAGATACTTTATGACGTTGTTTGAAAAAACTTTCGAAAAAAAGTGTCCGATGTCTTGCAGTTTCTGAAAAAGTCTGTACCTTTGCACTCGCTTTCCGGAAGGGACGCCCCCTGAGAGGGGCTGTAACGGTAAGGGAAGCGACGTTCTATGAGATTATTTGGATAGGAACAACGTAGTACGATTCAAGGAAAGGAAAAGAGACGTCAATTCAAGAGACGAACGGGAGCCAGTCGACAGGATTCATTTAAAAGAAAAAAGATATTCTACAATGAAGAGTTTGATCCTGGCTCAGGATGAACGCTAGCTACAGGCTTAACACATGCAAGTCGCGGGGCAGCGGGGGTCTAGCTTGCTAGGCTTGCCGGCGACCGGCGCACGGGTGAGTAACGCGTATCCGACCTTCCGCACACTCCGGGCCAGCCTTCCGAAAGGAAGATTAATCCCGGATGGTATGGCGTGGCTGCATGGCAGCGCCATTAAAGGAGCGATCCGGTGTGCGATGGGGGTGCGTTCCATTAGCTTGTTGGCGGGGTAACGGCCCACCAAGGCGACGATGGATAGGGGTTCTGAGAGGAAGGCCCCCCACATTGGGACTGAGACACGGCCCAAACTCCTACGGGAGGCAGCAGTGAGGAATATTGGTCAATGGGCGAGAGCCTGAACCAGCCAAGTAGCGTGGAGGATGACTGCCCTACGGGTTGTAAACTCCTTTTATAAGGGAATAAAACCTCCCACGTGTGGGAGCTTGTATGTACCTTATGAATAAGCATCGGCTAACTCCGTGCCAGCAGCCGCGGTAATACGGAGGATGCGAGCGTTATCCGGATTTATTGGGTTTAAAGGGAGCGTAGACGGGATGTCAAGTCAGCTGTGAAAGTTTGCGGCTCAACCGTAAAATTGCAGTTGAAACTGGCTTTCTTGAGTGCGTTCGAGGCAGGCGGAATTCGTGGTGTAGCGGTGAAATGCATAGATATCACGAAGAACCCCGATTGCGAAGGCAGCCTGCTAGGCCGCAACTGACGTTGATGCTCGAAAGTGCGGGTATCAAACAGGATTAGATACCCTGGTAGTCCGCACGGTAAACGATGGGCACTCGCTGCCGGCGATATACTGCCGGCGGCTTAGCGAAAGCGTTAAGTGCCCCACCTGGGGAGTACGCCGGCAACGGTGAAACTCAAAGGAATTGACGGGGGCCCGCACAAGCGGAGGAACATGTGGTTTAATTCGATGATACGCGAGGAACCTTACCCGGGCTTGAACTGCGGATGCATTGCGCGGAAACGCGCAAGTGGGCAACCACATCCGTGGAGGTGCTGCATGGTTGTCGTCAGCTCGTGCCGTGAGGTGTCGGCTTAAGTGCCATAACGAGCGCAACCCCTTCCGCCAGTTGCCATCAGGTTATGCTGGGGACTCTGGCGGTACTGCCATCGTAAGATGCGAGGAAGGTGGGGATGACGTCAAATCAGCACGGCCCTTACGTCCGGGGCTACACACGTGTTACAATGGGGGGTACAGAGGGCCGCCATCCGGCGACGGAGCGCCAATCCCTAAAGCCCCTCCCAGTTCGGACTGGAGCCTGCAACCCGGCTCCACGAAGCTGGATTCGCTAGTAATCGCGCATCAGCCACGGCGCGGTGAATACGTTCCCGGGCCTTGTACACACCGCCCGTCAAGCCATGAAAGCCGGGGGTGCCTGAAGTGCGTAACCGAAAGGGGCGCCCTAGGGTAAAACCGGTGATTGGGGCTAAGTCGTAACAAGGTAGCCGTACCGGAAGGTGCGGCTGGAACACCTCCTTTCTGGAGCGGCTTCCGTTCCGGTGGCGTCCTGCCTTTTCGGCGTGCCGTTGTTCCCCTCCTTATATATGATATGAAACAGAGGTTCAACGCCAGTCCTATAGCTCAGTTGGTCAGAGCGCCACACTGATAATGTGGAGGTCGGCAGTTCAACTCTGCCTGGGACTACGGTCTTGGGGGATTAGCTCAGCTGGCTAGAGCACCTGCTTTGCAAGCAGGGGGTCAACGGTTCGAATCCGTTATTCTCCACTGTTAGAAAGAAGTTCTATGACATGATGTGACAAGCAATAAAGAGAAACGAGCGCTTGCAGGCTATTCTGCAAGCATCAGCCAGAGGTATATGCCCGCTCTCTTCCGGAAGGAAGAGCGAGCGGCGGCGTAAGTAGATAAGGGCGCACGGCGGATGCCTTGGCTCTCGGAGGCGATGAAGGACGTGACAAGCTGCGAAAAGCCGCGGGGAGGCGCACATGGCCCTTGATCCGCGGATCTCCGAATGGGACAACCCGTCATGCTGAAGGCATGACATCCCGCCTGAGGCGGGAGGCCAACGCGGGGAACTGAAACATCTTAGTACCCGCAGGAAAAGAAAACAACAGTGATTCCCCCAGTAGCGGCGAGCGAACGGGGAGGAGCCCAAACCGCGCGTGTTACGGCACGCGCGGGGTTGAAGGACCGCGACACCGCAAGAAGCAAGGCGAATGGAACGCGCTGGAAAGCGCGGCCGTAGAGCATGAAAGCTGCGTACATGAAGCCTTGCGAAGCGTAGCGGCATCCTGAGTAGCGCGGGGCACGTGGAACCCTGCGTGAATCTGCCGGGCCCATCCGGCAAGGCTAAATACTCCCGAGAGACCGATAGCGAACCAGTACCGTGAGGGAAAGGTGAAAAGCACTTCGGACAGAAGAGTGAAAGAGACCCTGAAACCGTGCGCCTACAAGCGGTCGGAGCACGCAAGTGTGACGGCGTGCCTTTTGCATAATGAACCTACGAGTTCCCCTGCTTGGCGAGGTTAAGCGCGATAAGGCGCGGAGCCGGAGCGAAAGCGAGTCTGAAAAGGGCGTCAAGTCATGCGGGGGAGACGCGAAACCAAGTGATCTACCCTTGTCCAGGATGAAGTCCGGGTAACGCCGGATGGAGGTCCGCACCGATAAGCGTTGAAAAGCTTCCGGATGAGGCGAGGGTAGGAGTGAAAGGCCAATCAAACTTGGAGATAGCTCGTACTCCCCGAAATGCATTTAGGTGCAGCCTCGCGGTAATTCGGCATGAGGTAGAGCGACTGATAGGATGCGGGGGCTTCACCGCCTGCCAAGTCCTGACAAACTCCGAATGCATGCCGCATGTTCCGCGGGAGTGAGGGCACGGGTGCTAAGGTCCGTGCCCGAGAGGAGAAGAATCCTGACCGCCGGCTAAGGCCCCGGAGTGGCGCCTGAGTTAATCTAACGAAGTCCGGCCCCCGAGACAGCTAGGATGTTGGCTTGGAAGCAGCCATTCATTTAAAGAGTGCGTAACAGCTCACTAGTCGAGGTGCCGGGCGTGGATAATAATCGGGTATAAGGCGCCCGCCGAAGCCGCGGGATACAGAGTATCGGTAGGGGAGCATTCCATCGGCGCCGAAGGCGCTCCGTAAGGTGCGCTGGAGCTTATGGAAAAGCAAATGTAGGTATAAGTAACGATAAAGGGGGTGAGAGGCCCCCTCGCCGAAAGACTAAGGTTTCCTGATCAACGCTAATCGGATCAGGGTAAGTCGGGGCCTAAGGCTCAGCCGCACGGCGAGGCCGATGGACAAACGGTCAACATTCCGTTACTGGCGTCCGGTGTGACGCGGTGACGCGGCTGTGACACTGCCGCCCCCTGACGGAATAGGGGGTTTAAGGGTGTAGGAGCCGATTCCCGCAGGCAAATCCACGGGAAGATCCGAACCTGAAAGTACGGCGCGCCCTCCGGGGCAAGCC